>JBKHBQ010000190.1:0-7711 GCA_046542305.1 Bacteroidales bacterium | reverse complement strand
TCATCCTTGTGCTTTTTGATAATCTCGAGCAGATCCTTAAAATTCTGCTTCCCGTGGAACACCTTGCGCTTACGGAATTGTACATACTTTTGAAGGTAATAGGATGTAGATTCCGAGATGCTAAAGTATTTCATCGTATCGGGTACTTCCACACGCATTTCCTTGCAGATCCTGAAAAAATGATCCACGGCATTCCTGCTGGTAAAGATCACCGCACTATGGTCGAGGATGTTAACCCTGTCCTTACGGAAATCACGCGCCGGAACGCCTTCTACCTTAATAAACTTGTGGAAGTCGATATTCAGATTATACTTTTGGGCCAATTCGCTGTAAGGATTCTTTACCGGGTCTGCTGGCTTTGGCTGTGATACAAGTATATTCTTTATCATCAATGTTAGGTTTTAATATTTTTTTTTGATTAAAACAAGCCTGCTACGCTACTGAAAAATCATTATTGCTTTAATAATCACTAAAATGGGTAAAATTTCGAGGGCACAAAGGTATAAAAAAATTTGATACAAAGCGTATTTTTGCATGTCCAGTGAAATTAAAAGTGCACGGATAATCCTGAAAATGAATAATAATAATACCAGCGAAAGGGCGATGACAAGCAGGTTTGCGCCGTAATTCAATCCCGAAAAAAAAAGTAGTGGAATCAGTAAAATTGCCGTTATGGTTTGGAAGAAAAATGTGTTGGTATTGTATTGTTTTGTCAGCGACCGGGTTTTGAAAACAAAACTGATAAACCTTACAACAATCGACTTAAAAGTAAAAAATGCAAGTATGCCGCCTGTAATCCACAGCAAAGCAACAGGGTTTGTGGTTTCGATAAAAGGGATATTGAGGGCGTAATGCCTGATGAGTTTGTATCCGAAAATGCCAAAAATGCTCAGGTTGGCCAGCGAAACCAGGAAGCGCGATCCTGCAGGGAACAACGCCCCATCGCGGAGCAGTTGTTTAAAAATGGGCCGGGAAAATATTGCCTGCTCAAGGTTTCTGAAAAAGCTCTTCTTGCTCACGCGGATATAGGAAAAAATCAGGATGGCCAGAGCAAGGACAGCGAAAACAGTAAGATCGGGCTCGGGTTTGTTCATTTCGCGGGGCACCAGCCGGATTTCTTCCTGCCGATGTGAGGTGACAAATCTGCTGATTTCTTCACTCTTCGGCAGAATGATGCTGTCGGGTGCCCGGAAAACTGCTGCTGTATCAACCTGCTGAATGGCAGTGTCCATTGGCAGCGTGAAGCCGTTGACGCGGAAACTGTCTACAGGTGAAATTGATTGTGCTGCCATACAGGATGCAAAAATAATTATTATTTCAGCGGCCCGATATGGCGAAATGTTTATATTTGACGATCGTATCATTAAGGCATGCACGTAACTAAAAACCACAGGTAATGTTTAATTTGATTTTGTTTGGCCCTCCCGGATCAGGAAAAGGCACGCAATCAGCTAAAGTTGCTGAAAAATATCGCCTTGCGCACATTTCTACCGGCAATATTTTCAGAAAGGAAATAAAAGACGAAACTGAATTGGGAAAAAAGGTAAAATCGATTATTGACAAAGGTAATCTGGTTCCTGATGAATTGTTGATCGAGATCATCGAAAGAGCCATAGAAAACCACCACGACAGGGAAGGTTACATTTTCGACGGATTTCCGCGCACTTGCCGGCAGGCCGAAGATATGGACATGATGCTGGCCCGCCACAACGATTGTGTTTCGATGGTACTGGCCCTGAAGGTAAACGAAGAGGAAGTGATTAAAAGGTTGACAAAACGTGCCGAGGTTGAAGGTCGTGACGATGATAACGAAGGGGTAATCCGCAACCGCCTCGAAGTATACCGGAAACAAACCGAACCCCTGATAGATCACTACAAAAAGCAGGGGAAATACCACTCGGTGAACGGGGTTGGCTCGATCGATGAAATCTTCGACAACATTTGCCGGATCATCGACCCCTATATCAGTTAAAACAGCTTTGTGCCGCCAAAGCAGGGATTCTATGAATTCTTTTGATTCAGCATCTTGCTCACCGAGACCGTTGTATCCACATTGAAATGAACATCGAAATCCAGTTTCTTGAATACGGCAATCATAGGTTTATTATCCTTGGTGGTTTCGGCAAAGACCCTTTTAAATTTATTGATACGTGCGATTTCCACACAATATTCGGTTAAAATTCTGCCGAGTTCCTTCCGCTGCCAGGCATCGGTAATCAGGATGGCGTATTCTACGGTTTCCAGGTCGGGATCTCCGATAAGGCGTCCAACCCCGATCAGCTTTCTGCGCCCTTTATCTTCCACCTCGGCTACAATGGCCAGTTCGCGGGCGTAATCGATGTAGCAGAACTGGGTTGCCACCTCGTGTGAGTCGAAATGAAAATTATATCTGAATCGAGAATAAATGGACTCTTTGGAGCAGCTTCCCAGCAGTTCCAGCCACAGCGGTTCATCCTCCGGTTTGATGGGACGCAGCAGCGCTTTTGTTCCGTCACCCAGCGTTACCGTTTTAATATATCTTTCAGGATAGGGTCTGAGAATGAGGTGAGAATATTGCGGGACGGGATTTTTGAGGGTTTCCTCGTCGATTACTACATGGGCATCAAGGGCCACTACGTCATCCTTGGTTACAATCAGCGGGTTGATATCCAGCTCCTGAACTTCAGGATAATCAGCAGCAAGATACGACAGGCGGATCATTACCTCAATGAGTTTGGGGATATTCTTTTCGCTGGCGCCACGGTAGCCTTTCAGCAGGGGATAAATCTTAAGCGATTCAAGCATTTGACTGGCCAGGCGCTCGTTGAGAGGCGGGAACTCGAGGCGCTGGTCTCTGATTAGTTCTGCAATTGTGCCGCCCATGCCGATCAGGATTACCGTGCCAAACACCGGATCTTTTTTAATGCCGAGGATCAGTTCCACCGAATCCCTGATTTCGATCATTTCCTGCACTGTACAGCCGTCGATACGGGCGTCGGGCATCATCTTTTTCACCCTGTCCATCATGCTGTGGAACGCAGCCCTCACAATCTCATCACTTTCCAGGTCGAGTGCCACCCCGCCTACTTCCGATTTATGGGAAATGTCTGGCGATTCAATTTTCAATACCACCGGATAACCGATTTCGTTGGCAAGTTTCACAGCCTCATCGTCATTCACGGCGAGTTTGGGGCGGGTAGATTTAATGCCGTAACTGTTAATGAGTAATTTGGCATCCTGTACCGAAAGAATTTTCTGCTTTGGAAATACCTCGTTCACAAATTTCTCGCGGAGCGTCTGGCGATCATAATGAAATGAAACCGGCACTTCTTTGGGTGTTTCGAACAGCGATTCCATATTTTTCGCATAATCCACCAGGGTCATAAAGGCGCGGATGGCCTGCTCGGGTGTCTGGTAGGCAGCAATACCTGAATTGTTGAAAAGGTTGATGCCTTCTTCCATGCTTTTTCCGCCCAGCCATGCCGCCATAATCGGTTTAGTGGAGCCTTCGGATATTTTGATGATCTGCCTGGCCGTTTCGGTGGGCCTGGTGATGGCTTGCGGGGTGAGGATTACCAGCACGGCATCCACACCCTGATCGTTCAATACAATTTCCGTGGCTTTGGCTACGCGGTCGGGTGGGGCATCCCCCAGCACATCCACCGGGTTTCCGTGCGACCAGAATGATGGCAGAAAATTGTTGAGCCTATCCATGGTTTCCTGGGAAAGGGTGCAGAGCTTTCCTCCACGGATGATCAGGCTGTCGGTAGCCATCACGCCGGGGCCGCCGGCGTTGGTGACGATGGCCAGATTGGAACCTTTCGGGATCCGTTTCCGGCCGATTAAATCTGTGAAGTCAAAGATATTGCCGATGTTGTAAACCCTGGCAATACCTGCACGACGGAAAATGGCTTCGTACACTGCATCTTCCGAAGCCATGGCGCCGGTGTGTGAAGCCGCTGCCTTGGCCGACTCGGGGAACCGGCCGGCTTTATATACAATGATGGGTTTTTTGCGCGCAAATGCGCGGGCTGCCGTCATAAACTCCTGGGCAAACGTAATCGACTCCACATACAGCACGATAGAACGCGTATTCGGATCCTGGCCAAAGAAATCGATCAGGTCGCCGAAACCCACATCCATGGTATTGCCGATGGATACGAAATAGGAAAAGCCGATATTTTCGCCCAGGGCCCAGTCGAGCACCGAAGTACACAATGCCCCCGACTGTGAGATGAATGCCACATGGCCCTGCTTTGGCATTCCGGCGGCAAAGCTGATATTCATTTTTTGCCCCGGAACGATGACTCCTAAACAGTTCGGGCCGATCACACGCATTTCGTATTTCTTTACAATATGCTTTACCTTGTCTTCGAGTTCCTTGCCTTCGCCACCAATCTCCTTAAAACCCGCCGACATGATGATGACGCCCTTGATTCCGGCTTCACCGCATTCCTCAACGATCTGTGGTACGGCACTCGCATTGGTGGTGATCACCGCCAGATCAGGAACTTTGGGCAGGCTTTTTACATTGGGAAAGCATGGAATGCCGAGAACCGCTTCATAATTTGGATTTACAGGGTACACCACCCCGCGAAAGCCTCCGCCGACAAGATTTCTCAACGTAAGGCCGCCCACAGTTTCAGGATTTGCTGGTACACCGATCAGTGCGATGCGCTGCGGACGAAATATGCTGCTAAGTTTTCGTATGCCCATTTCGAATCAAATTGTTATTTCATTCACAAAAATAGGTTAAAACTTACCCAATCCGAAATTGAAGCATGGATTTTTGTGTGCCGGTCAGGCTGAATTACCGTGGGCCTTCCCATAAGCCGCGCCCGAAAGTAGCTGCACGGATGCGGTTTAGTTCTTGGTTGATTTTTATTTCGGTGACCCTTACCGACGGAAAGTCATCGATTTTTGTCCAGTTTCCGCTTTGCGGTTTTACAAATAACCCCCTGTCGGTGCCCAGGTATAGTTTGCGTGTTTCAGGATCGATGGCCACCGCATTGGCCGGGTTCATGGCGAAGATACCTTCCGGGTCATCATTTGTCCAGGTCTTTCCTCCGTTTTCACTCCGCCATACGCGGTATTGTGGCAGAACACTGGTAAAACTGATCCATAACCGGTCGGCATCATCAGGATCAACAGCTATGCCGGTAATAATGGCAAGGGTATCCCTGCGATAATCCTTCCCGGGATAATCCATCGGGAGGAAATACTTTTCAGTGGTTTCCCTGTCGTTCAATCCGCCACGCGTGGATTTATAAAGCCCTGACTGCAGTTGCCAGTCATATCCGGCAATATTTTGTTGTCCGGCAGTAACTACATAAATCACATCCGGATCGGAAGGGCTGATTTCGAATTCTGTAATCTGGCGCTTCCATCCCTGCGGTTCGGTTTTGGAAATATCCGACTGTTGGGTCCAGACCTCCTCCCGTGAAGTTTGTCCGGTGGGGCGGTGTATTTCCTTGGTATATAATTCTGTGAATCCGAACCATGCCGATCCGTTTGCCGGATGGTTCATCAGCGGGAAAGTTTTGGGAATACGCACGGATTCCTTTTTTACCCTGGCATCCAGCGGGATTTTTGCAGTTTCGCTGGTGGTTTTAAAAGTGTTAAAATCGAAAAGCCCAAACGAACGGTCACCCATGGAATAATAGGCATGACGCGGATAGTTTTGATCGATTCTTCCTGCATAGCCGTCGCCGCCATGAATGTAATGCCATTGGTGATCCAGGGTGTCATAGTAAACCATGGTACCGTCATCCTGAGTACCGATGATGGCAAGATTATCATCAGTTTCGCTGTCATCAAACGCCCATATAGTTGTTACCGCTAATCCTTCGTTGCGGTAGTCCCAGCCCGTTATCCCGGAGTCAGGCATTTCCTTGAAACTGACGCCGCCATGATTTCCGCAGAACAGCCCCGGATTATCCACATTGGGCTGGAATTTCAGATCGTGAATGTCTGCATGAAAACCCATGCCTGAATAGGGCGAACGCAGCCCGAAAGAAATGCTGTCGATATTTTCGGAGCCGATGGCACGTGAATTTCCGTAATACACCACGTCGGCATCCACAGGAGAAACCGCAATGGCCATCCAGTTAATGGCGAAATAGGTGAGGCCTGCTGACCATCGCGAGTCGATAATGCGCCACTGTTCATCCTCGAAAAGCGCAATGTGTGCACCATCGAAATCTTTTTGGTTCACGTTTTTTTTTCCCAGAATGTAAGCATAGAGCCTTCCGGGATCTGCCGGCGTCACGGCGATGTTGATCCTACTGGCCCTGAACTGGTCAGGCAGGTTTTCCAGGTCCAGGCCGAAATCCTCGCCGGTAATTGCTTGCCATGTATTCCCGCCATCAGTTGATCTGAAAATTTTCGTGCCGCTTATGAATAAGGTCTTCGGATCATCAGGTTTCAGTTCCAGGCCGCGAAAATCCTCTGCTCCCGCGGGGGTGTGCCTGGTTACATTTTTCCATAAAACTGCGGGTGATCCGGCGTTTTCTGTCCGGTAAATTCCGTTGGTAGTGGCCACAAATATCCGGTTGGGATTCTTCGGATCTATCACCATTTCGCGGCAGAGCCCGCCCTGGCTGAAATCTTCAATAAACCCTTTGGAAATATCTTCCCAGGTTTGGCCATAGTCCCTGCTTCTGAAAATGCCTGTGGTGTTCAAGGGATTGATATGTGCCCAGTTGGGGCTTCTTGCATCCTGTTTAATACCGTCGGCAAATCCCGTACAGATAAAGATTTCGTTAGGGTTGGCGGGATTGATCACTACATCCGCCACCGAAGTGGAGGGGAGCCCGTCAGTGTTTACATTTTCCCAGTAAATCCCGTCATTCTCACTGCGCCATAAGCCGCCGAAGGATGAGCAGGCATAAACAGTCTGATTGGTGATGCCGTCGTAAAAAGGATCGAACGCTATTCGGTTGATCTGTCCAACACCATAGCCGGTGGATCTGGAAATCAGATTTGGCATGCCTGAAGGACCAAGGCATTTCCATCGCTCAGGTGCGGGATGTTTTACCTGTGTCTTCCGCACTGATTCGGTGGGTTGCTCAGGCACAACAGGTGGCCTGATGCCGCAGGACGTGAGAAAAAGAAGAAAGGTAATGATCAGGGTAACCTTGTTCATATTATCTTAATGTTAAGAAAATCCTGCCGGAGTTAACAAACATCATTCCCATTAACCATTTACCGCCCGAAAAGTTAATTTTAAAGGCAGCAGGATACAAAATCTTAACAAATATTTAAAAGCTATTACCTATAATTTTGTAATTTTGCACGCCTGAAAATATTTATAGTCTTGAAAATCAAACTATAAAATTCAAACATAAAATTACTGATATGGGTAAAGACAAGAAAAAGCATGTTTATCTGTTTGGCGACGGAAAAGCCGAAGGTGATGCAAAGATGAAAAATTTGCTGGGTGGCAAAGGCGCCAACCTGGCCGAGATGAACCTGATTGGCGTACCGGTGCCTCCGGGATTTACCGTTACTACGGAAGTGTGTACAATCTATAATGAAAAAGGGCGTGACTATACTGTTGAACTCATTGCCGGCGAGGTGAAAAAAGCTGTGAAAGCTGTTGAAAAGATCATGGGAACCAAATTCGGTGATAAGGAAAACCCCTGCCTGCTTTCCGTTCGTTCGGGAGCCAGGGCATCTATGCCGGGTATGATGGATACCGTGCTGAACCTGGGTTTGAATGACGAAGCCGTTC
>JBKHBQ010000189.1:0-7741 GCA_046542305.1 Bacteroidales bacterium | reverse complement strand
TCGATGGTGGTAAAATATTCGGCCATCTCTGGCACGGGATCTCTGAAATCGCGGCTGTTGGTGATGTAGTAGGCGTCGGCGCCAATATAGAGCGCCGGCCGTTCGCGGTTGATCCAGGCATATTTGTGGATTTGTTCGAGGCTGCCGATGGCAATCAGGTTGATGTTGTTAGGGTAGGCCACATAATAATCCAGATGAGCCGCCGGGAACCAGCGGTAGGCGATAATCGGCGCATCGGCAGGCATGTTCATGGTATACATGTCGCGGTCGGCGAGTTGCGAAAATTTGTATTCGAACTGCTCCCAGCCGAACATATCCAGGGTTACATCGTTTCTGCCCAGTTCGGTGGGATTTTCTTTATCCGACGTATAAAACACGCCCCATTTAATCTGGAACAAACCCAGTGTGAGCGCCAGCAGCAGCACGCCCGCCGAAACAGCCACAGGTACAGGTAAAAATCTGAACCGGTTTTTTTGTTTCACCTTTTCTGACAGGTATGCTCCGGCCAGCACGATGAGGCTGAGATAGGCCGGGCCTGTCCAATGAGGCAGCGTGCGGCGGAAAAGGGCGAAAAACAGAAACAGCAAAATCAGCGGAAGCGAAGTGGATAGCAGCAACCGACGGTAAGGTTTCTCCAGTCTGACCCTGTTGCGCCACAAAGCAATCAGCGCAATGATAATAATCACGAAATTCACCGGATTGTTGTACAGGATTTGCCCGAATAGTTCTGTGAAAAAATAATCGATGCGCAGCCCCGAACCGAAAAAGCTTACCCGCTCGCTTTGAAAAGTAAAGCTGATAAATTTGCTTTCGATATTCCAGAAAACAACGGGCGAAAAGATGATCAGCGTAAGCAAAACCGAAACATACAGCTCGTAAGTTTTCAGCCATTTGCGGTTGTAAAAAAGAATGTAAATGCCGGCACCAAGCCATAAAAATGCCGAGGTGTATTTCGACAGCATGGCCAGCCCCAGCGGGACGCCGGCGTAAAACAGCAGGTTTCTGCTCCGGCTGCTGATGCCCTGGTCGGGCAGGGCTTCGATAAGCATGTAAAGGCTGATGAGCCAGAAAAACAACTGCGGGGTGTCGGGCAGAATAAAAATGCCGCCGATCACAAAGCAGTACACCGAAGTATTGTACAGCATGGCTGCAAACAATCCGGTAAGGGCGTCTTTCACTTTTCTCCCGATCAGGTAGATCAGCCAGGTATTTACCCCGCCCAGAATCACCGATCCCATGCGGATAAAAAGTTCGCTGTCGAGTTGCAGGTTAAGACTGAAAGCCTGAATGACAAACCCGACCATTGGCGGATGATCGAAATGGCTCAGGTCGGGATACAGGGCGTAAGTCCAGTAGTACACTTCGTCGTTGCCCAGTTCGAGAATCCATGCCATAAATCCCCTGATCAGCACCGATAACAGAATAATCGCGGTGAGCAACCTGGGGATCAGCCGTGAATCGATGCTGTTGATATTGCGTTGGAAATCCATAGGCTAACTGTAATAATAATACCTGCGCTTGATGCGGTTTTTTATGCGCCGCCTTTTGCGGATGCGGATGACCAACACAAGGATAAAGATGGCAATGATCAGTGAAATTACACGCTGAATCCAGGTTTTGGCATGATCAACCTGCGGGGGTGCCGGCATGGTGGGAACCTGCCCGTTGGTGCGGATCACCGGGTTTAGGTAGAAGGTGGTGCCGTTATGAAATTTAATCTCCGTGCGGATATAGGTATCGATGGGCATGATGCCGTAAAATGCTGCTGACGTGTCTGTGACGGTTTTTTTCACCACGCCGTTTTGGCCGATGAACGAAATCAGTTTGGCCTGCCGGCTGACGCCCACGCGCAGTGTATCATTCACCACCCTCACATGGTTGACGTGCGGAATCTGCTGATGGTCCAGGGTTTTTTGCACAAACTCGGCACCGGGGTTCATGGCGATATTGGCGCCGTATGCTTTGCCCGATTTCAGCGCGTCCAGCACCGAGGATGCATTTAGGCTGTTGGTATTGATAAAGGTGCAAATGCGTCCCACTTCGGTGGGATCGAAAATATCATGCGCATCGTCATTGGCGATGATGTAGGCCGGATGTCCGCTCGACAATGCTGCATCCCAGTATCCTACTGAAAACTTAATCTCGTTCAATACCTCAATCAGATCATAATCGGTAATATATTGCATTTCCTCCAGGGTGTATCCGCTGCGAAGGCGCGGATGGGCAAGAGCGATCAACTTGTTGTCGTCGCGAAGCAGGTTGATGATATGTTGTTTATGATTGCGGTTTTGATAAAAAGGGTAATCGAGCCAGCAAACCTGGTCGGAACCCAGGCATACCTGGTGCGTTTTCTGGATGCCGTACCCGTGCTCGTAGGTAGGGATGTAGTTTGCTGATCTCTTCCCAAAGGTATTAATCCGCATGTAGTCCGAAGTTACGATGATATCGTAGCCCAATTGCCTGTAAATGGTTTGGATGGCTTCGTTTGAATTTCCCCGTCCGGCCGTTATGCCCCACCATGCCCTCGACTGTACCTGGAAATTTCCTTTTTTCCATGCCGTACTGTCCATGTTTTGGTAGGGGTTGTAAATGTAATCGCCCCGGAACGGCTGATAATCATTAAATTTGTAGATCGGTGCAACGGCATAAATCACAAGGAATGCCAGTAGTAGCAACAGCACAAGCCAACCGATGAGTCGAAAAAAGAATCTGAGAATTTTCAGGATCATTATGCCGGATTATTTGTTCAAAAACAGCCGCAATCGCTGCAACAGCAAAAATAGCAAATAATCCATAAGTAGGATGCAGGCCTTTGGAGATTCCTGACAATTTGTAACATCCTGATCATTGTCTCGTCCAATAAGACGCGTAAAGAAAAATATTTCTAACTTTGGACAAACAAATCACACACATGGAACAGCAAAAAAGACTTTACCGGAGCCGCTACGACTCGGTGATTGCCGGTATTTCAGGAGGCCTTGGGGAATATCTGAATGTCGATCCCCTAATCATCCGCATCCTTTTCGTGGTTTTAACCATTTTCGGTTTTGGCGGCCTGATTCTTTACATCATCCTGTGGATAGCCATACCGCTCGATCCGGATTTTACCTATCATACCTATCATCATAAAAAAAACATACATATGGAAAATCAAGATCCAAATACCGGGGATGATTACACCAGGAAAAATTATCCTGAGTACAAACCAAAAAACGACGGCAACCTCATTGCCGGCGTCATCCTGATTACCCTCGGCGCCATGTTCCTGGTCGACAGGTTTATCCCGCGCATCGACTTTGGCGACCTGTGGCCGGTACTGCTGATTGTGGCAGGTATCATTATCATGAAAAACAGTATTTCAAAACCTAAAAGTTATTAGCATGAGATCCAGAGGTGTTTTTTGGGGCGTAGTGCTCGTGGCCATCGGCCTGATTTTCGTACTTCGGAACCTGGGCGTATTTTATTTCAACTGGTATGCGCTGCGGCAATTGTGGCCCTTGATTTTGGTGATTCTCGGCATTGCACTGTTGCCCATTAAAGGAATCGTAAGGATTGTGCTGTCATTTGTAGTGGTAATTATTGCCATGATCTGGCTGGCTACCACCCCGGAGAGATTTAACCAAAATGACTGGAATTGGTTCTGGCACTGGAACGATAAAGATCACCACGGCTATTACGAAGATAAGGAAGAACAGGAGTGGACCGATCAACTGCTTTACGAAAATTATGACATATCCATTGAAAATGCTGTACTCGACCTCGATGCCGTAGCCGGAAAATATACCATCGACCAAACTTCCAAGTACCTGGTGAGGTTTCAACGCGAGGGGAATATCGGGAAATATCACATGCATGCCGATAACGTGGGCAGCGCCGTGCTGGTGAAACTGAACATGGAAGGCCACATCCGGGGAGGAAAGGATATTAAAAATGAAGCACAGATCAGCCTGAACCCAAACCCGGTATGGGATTTTAAAGTGGATGCCGGCGCTGCAAAGATCGATTTCGATCTCAGTCCGTTTAAGGTAGACCGTATGGATGTTGACGGCGGGGCCATGTCGGTGAAAATCCGCCTGGGTGACAAATTCGAAAACACCGATCTGCGGATCAACACCGGCGCCGCGGAAGTTGAGATCGAGGTGCCCGAAAACGTAGCCTGCGACATCCAAACCAGCACCATCCTCACCAAAAAAAACCTGCAGGGTTTCAATAAAATCGGCGACGGCTTTTACCAGTCAGCCGGCTATGGCGATATGGACAAAAAAATCTCCATCCGCATTGATGCAGCGCTAAGCAGTTTAAAAGTGAAGCGGTATTGAAATAATTTTGGTAAGGCACCGCTTGGTTGACAGATTCTTGCAGTGCTTACTGCTTATTTTCGATCGGATATTAAGTTAGCGAATATTTCTATCCTTTACGTAAATCCCGGCTCCAAATTAAAAAGTTCCTTAAAAACCCCTCTGGTTAGCTGCAGCTTTCATAGCTTTGATCCTTCATCGGTTACGGCCTATTATATTTTAGCATAATTGTTGATTAACTTTACGAAATTCAAAATAAAACAAACGGCTATGCGACTTATCAAAGCTATGGCGTCTGTGGTCCTTCTGGCGGCTGCAGTGATATTTTTTACCGCAAACACACTTCCCATGAAGCAGGATTATGATGAAAAGTGGAACCGCGTGGATTCGCTGAGCGACCTCCGGCAGCCCCGGTCGGCCATTGAGGTAGTGGATGAAATTTATAAACTGGCGAAAAGCGACCATAACACCGCGCAGGTGATCAAAGCCAATTTGTACCGCATTAAACTGATGTCGGAATTTGAAGAAGACTTCCTGGTGAAATCCATCAACAGGCTCAACGAAGATCTACGGCAGGCCGAAACACCGGAAAATCAGCTTTTGCATTCCATCATCGGCGAGTTGTATACCCGATATTACCAAATGAACCGGCATAAGATCCTTGACCGCGGAAAGATTGCCGGTTCGCCCGGCGATGATATCCGTACCTGGGATGCCGCCGCGTTTGCCGGTGCCGCCCGCGATCATTTTCTGAAATCGCTCGATAGAAAGGAAAAGCTTCAGGAAATAGATATCGATGCCTTTCAGGCCATTCTCGAAAAGGAAAAAGAATCTGAAAATTACCGCCCGACGCTATATGATTTTCTGGCCTTCCGCGCCATCGCATATTTTTCAAATACAGAAATGGAACTCCCGGTGGCCGCCGCACAGTACATACCCGACACTCCGGAGTTTTTCAGCCCGGCAGCGGAATTTGTTCATGTTAGCCTCGATCCCCGCCATCAGGATGCCAACACCGCGCTGGCCATTCAAACCTATCAGACTTTACTGGCGTTTCACCTTAATGATGATGATCCGCAGGCTTTGATCGATGCCGACCTGCAACGGCTTGAATTTTTGTACAACAGGGCTGTGGTGGCCAATAAGGACAGCCTTTACCTGAGTGCACTGCAATTGCTGGAAGGCCGCTTTAAATCTTCACCACATCATACCCGCGTATCCTACCGGATTGCCGCTTTTTATGATCAACAGGCCAATCAGTACAATCCTTCCGAATCAGAAGATCACCGTTGGGACCGCAAAAAAGCAATGGAAATCTGTGAACAAGCCATCGAAGCATTCCCCGAATCCCGCGGAGCGCAAAACTGCAAAGTGCTGCTCAGTCAGATCACCAAACCGGATCTGGATTTTACCAGCGAATATGCTGTGATTCCGGGAGAGCCTTCATTGGGTTTACTCAGGTGGAAAAACCTGGGGCAGGTGTATTTCCGGCTGATAAGCTATGATGCGGCGGCATTCGGTGAACTTAACATGCGGAATAACCGCGAAGAGCTGGCGGAACAGTTAACAAAAGCCGAACCCTTCCGGCAATGGGATATCCCGCTTGATGTGGAACAGGATTACCAGCCCCACAGCGCGGAGTTCAAAATTCCGGCCCTTGATGCGGGTTTCTATGTGCTGCTGGCTTCCAACCGCGAAGATTTCAGTGGCGAGTTTCGTTTGCTCGCCTGGAACGGGTTCTGGTCGACCTCTCTCAGCTATATCACGCGCAGGATCGAAGAAGGCGGGCAGGAACTTTTTGTTCTCAACAGGAAAACTGGCAGGCAGATCGGAGAGGTTTCCGTCAGGCTCATCAAGCGCGATTACGATTACCGGACGCGTCAGTATCAAACCACCGAAGCCGGTTCGTTTGTAACCGACGAAAACGGGTATCTCCGCATCGAAGCGTCTGAAGATCTGCGTGGTGCGGTAAACTTTGAACTGCAGAAAGGAGAGGACAGTTTTCAGACCCAAAAATCATATTATCTGCGGCCGCCCGGAAAACGGGTGGAAAAACCCAGGGAGAAAAGTTACTTTTTTACCGACCGCTCTGTATACCGTCCCGGGCAAACCGTTTATTTCAAAACCATCCTGCTGGAGCAAACCGGCCAAAACCTTGTAATTCTTCCCGGTAAATCCACCACGGTTGAATTCCGTGACGTCAACAATCAGTTGATTTCGAGCCTTGATCTTAACTCCAACGAATACGGTTCGGTACACGGATCATTCAGCATTCCGCAGGGTATCCTCAACGGGCAGATGAGTTTGAAAAACGGCTCCGGCTCAGTATCCGTGCAGGTAGAGGAATATAAACGGCCATCATTCGAAGTGACTTTCGAAGCGGTGGAGGGCAGTTACCGTGTCGGTGAACAGGTTGAACTCGAAGGGCAGGCGCTTGCTTATGCCGGAAATGCCATCGACGGGGCGGAAGTCAGCTATCGTGTGGTACGCAGAAGCCGGTTTCCCTTTTTCGGATACGGCTATTCGCGGTGGTTCCCGCAGTCGCCGGAGGTGGAGATCGCAACCGGCGAAACAACCACCGACGATGAAGGCAGATTCACCGTGACCTTCAAAGCCATTCCCGATGATGAACTGCGGCCTGAATTAAAACCGGTGTTTAGTTATTACGTAGAGGCTTCGGTGACGGACATCAGCGGTGAAACCCAGCGCGGATCGGAAACCGTCAGCGTCGGGTATCAGGCATTGTTCCTTAAAACTGATTTGCCCGAACAGGTGAACCTTGATGAAGTAAACCGTTTTAAGGTGACGGCCGAAAACCTGAGCGGGATAAAACAGGATGCCACGGTGACTGTGGAGGTTTTCAGACTGGAAGCCCCGGACCGCCTGATCACCGATCGCCTCTGGCAGCAGCCGGATGTTTATTTGACGGAAAGAAAGGCATTTCTCGAAGATTTTCCGCACCGGATTTATAAGAATGAAGATGACCCCCGTGATTGGAAAAAAGCCGAACAGGTTATGCAGCAAACCATAAATACGGCCGTCGATTCGGTGATCTCACCTGAAAATTTTGCGCAATGGGATCAGGGAAAATACCTGGTGACGCTTACGGCAACCGACGCTTTTGGCGAAAAAGTGGAATCGGAATCCTATGTTACGCTTTTCGATCCTGAAAGCCGCAAGCCTCCGTTGCCGCTGTACGATTGGTTTGTGCCGTTAAAAAGCAAAGCCGAACCGGGCGAAGAAGCCACATTTTTGCTGGGAACATCAGCCCGCAATGTCAGTGTGCTTTACGAAATTCAGCACAATGGTGAGTTAGTCAGCCGCGAATGGCTGCGCATGGGAAGGGAACAAAAGGTGATTTCGGTGCCCGTTAAGGAAGAATACCGGGGCAACTTCGGCATCACCGCATCATTTGTGATCGACAACAGGATTTATCAAAACTC
>JBKHBQ010000188.1:0-7821 GCA_046542305.1 Bacteroidales bacterium | reverse complement strand
GAAAACCGCGGCTCCTGCTCAGTACCCATGGCGGCGGATCATACGCCCGCTCCGTCCAGGCAATTTTTTCGTGTGCATAGGTGAGGGAGCCGGGCAAATAATATCCCGGGGTAAAAATCACCCGCTCATTGCCTTGTTCGTCAATCTCCACAAAACGCGCGATTTCATCCAACGCCTTCTTTTCGGCAACGATGGTTCCTTTTGCGGTAAGGTGCGGGCGTTCATACGAAGTAAAAATCCGTTTTTCCGGAACAGGGATGCTGTCGGCCGCACTCCGCTCCCCGGCCTGCTGCTGCGCCTGCCATTCTGATTTTAGTTCCTTCATCATGTTTTGATACAGGCCGGTTTTGGAATAACCCGACACATCGCGGATGCCTTCGGAAAACGGCACCACCATGTAGGGATTCTTTGCCACCTTATCAAGGGTGTGATCCCAGATTTTCGGACCATACTGCTCACGGGCCTTACCTACAATGTGATAACCCAGGATGTAATGATTGGGCGTGAAATCGCGGTAAGAACCGAAAAAGGCCTTGTCGAGGCTGTAAATGCCCTTGCCCAGAAACTGCGCGCGCAAAGGCATGACGAACGAGGGTGACCGCCCCCGCCCCGACCTGCTCAGCGCCGTTTCGGCAGCCACCGCATCCCCTTCGATCCACCAAAAGGGTACATACATCCCCAGCACTGCTGCGGTGGCCTGCTCACCAAAAATCCACGACAGCACCCTGGTGAGGCCCTGATTGATCTTTGTAAGCTGCACCGTATGGCGGTATTCGTGAAGGGCAAGCTGCTGAAACCACTCCTGGGCATAGGAATTCTGCGGCGGAACATGATAAAAATCCATGCGCTTCGGCGCCCACAGGCTGCTGGCATTGGATATGGAAGTACGGTTGTGAAGGACGACAGGAATTTTTTTTGGATCGGCACGCAGGGTAGCGGTATCCAATGCGCGGGTGTACTCCAGCAGGTTCATCACATACTGCGCCGTCACCTCGTAGCCTTTGGGATAGATCACCCTGAAAAAATCACTGTTGAGCTGCTTCCAGCGAACGGATGCCGGATCCTGACCCGAGCTGTAGTATTGTGCATGAAGACCTGTGGCGGTCATCAGCAGGGCCAGCAGAAGGGCCGCTCCGGTACATCTCCCGGCAGCCATTTTATGTGCCGCTGGTTTGATTCGACATTTGTTCTTCGAAGTATTTCCACAACGGATCATCCGTTACCGGCGCCACAATTTTTACCGGCTCATTGCGGACAGGATGAATGAACTCGAGCTCACGGGCATGCAGGTGAATGGAAGCATCCTGATTTGAACGCGGAAACCCGTATTTCAAATCGCCCTTGATGCGGCAGCCTATGGCCGCAAGCTGGGTCCTTATCTGGTGGTGCCGGCCGGTATGAAGCTCCACTTCCAGAAGATAATAACGATCGCTTTCCATCAGCACCTTATATTCGAGTTTGGCAAAAATGGCGCCCCTGCTGTCTTCATCCACCACATAGGATTTGTTCCTGGATTCATTCTTGCGCAAGTAATGCTCCAGCACACCCTGCGGTTCGGGTGGCGCCTGGTCCACCACGGCCCAGTATATCTTCCGCACCTCCCGGTACCTGAAGATCTTGTTCAGCCGCGAAAGCGCCTTGCTGGTGCGGGCAAACATCACGGCACCGCTCACCGGCCTGTCGATGCGGTGTACGATCCCGATGAACGCCCGGCCGGGTTTGTTGTACTTTTTCTTGATATAATCCTGAACCGATTCGCGAAGGGTTTTATCCTGATACACATCTGCCTGCACGATGTCACCGGGCAATTTGTTGACTACAATGATATGGTTATCCTCGTATAGGATTTGGTTGACCATTGGCGCCCATTTTAGTTTTGCAACAGATTTTTTGTCATTTTGTTTCACCGGGCTTAATATTGCTCATGCTCATTGGGAAAATCGATGGTCTTTACGTCGCGGATATATGCCTGAACAGAGCCCTGTATTTCTTCGCTTAAATTGTGGTACCTTCTCAGGAAGCGCGGTGAGAATTTTTGTGTGATCCCCAGCATGTCGTGCAGCACCAGCACCTGTCCGTCTACCTCGTGTCCCGCGCCGATTCCGATGGTAGGGATTTTGATCTCACTGGTGACGCGGGCAGCCAGTTTGGCAGGAATTTTTTCCAGCACGATGGCAAAACATCCGGCCTCCTCCAGTTGATGTGCATCTTCGATCAGCTTTTGTGCTTCGCTTTCCTCAGTGGCGCGCACTACATAGGTGCCGAATTTATGGATCGATTGCGGGGTAAGGCCCAGGTGGCCCATCACCGGAATACCTGCCGAAAGAATGCGGTCGATGGATTCTACAATCTCGCGTCCGCCTTCCATTTTTATGGCATTGGCCCCCGATTCCTTCATGATGCGAATGGCCGAATTCAGCGCTTCCTTGGAGTTTCCCTGGTAGGTGCCGAAGGGCATATCCACCACCACAAGTGCACGCTTTACGGCACGCATCACCGAGGAGGCATGATAGATCATCTGATCGAGCGTAATGGGCAATGTGGTGGTGTAACCGGCCATTACATTGGATGCCGAATCCCCGACCAGCACCACATCAATACCGGCATTGTCAAGCAGTCCGGCCATCGAAAAATCATAAGCCGTCAGCATGGCGATTTTTTCACCTTTCAGCTTCATTTCCTGAAGCACATGTGTGGTTATTTTTTTGTAAACGTTTGCCTGTTTTTTCATGAAATCGTCTTTTGCGCGCAATTACCGGTATTATCATCAATATTGAAAAATAAAATTCAGATAATGCCGTTAGGCTTTTTAATTAAAACGCAAAGCTACAAAGTTTTGTTGATTACAGAAATATGTAACAAAAACTGCATTTCGATCTAACTAACTCACTCACATTGCAATGAAAAAATTTATACTCCTGGCAATTGCTGCAATTTCACTGTTTTTTCTTCCCTCCTGCGAAACGGATGTTGATGTAAATACCGAATGGGAAGAGATCACCATCGTGTACGGCCTGCTCAACCAACTCGACACCACGCACTATTTCAGAATCAACAAGGCTTTCCTTGGCGGAAATGCCCTTGAGATCGCAAAAATCGAAGACTCCTTGAGCTACAACGGCAAACTGCAAGTAAGGCTCGAAGGCTGGTACAACGGCAGCCTGATGCAAACCATTCCTTTCGATACCACCACCTTTTATGATAAGGAAGACGGCATTTTTTACAATCCGGAGATGATCATATATAAAGGTGTCGGCGAATTAGACCCCTCGTACGAATACCGGCTGTTTGCGCGAAATACCGTCAGCGGGCAGGAGGTAAGCTCGGTAACGCGCCTGATCCACGACTTCAGTATCATGAAACCCACCACCGGCGGACGCGTATCTTTTAACCGTGGCTGGGGCACTCCGTTCGAATGGCATAATGCAGTGAACGCGAAACGTTTTGAGCCGATGCTGCGCATACACTACTGGGAAATTCCGCTGAATTCCGGCGACACTACTGCCAAATATGTGGATTGGATACTCGGCACCCAGACAGCCAACGACATCAGCGGCTCTGGGCAGATAGAAGTGTCGATCAGCAATGATGCTTTCTACGACATCATGGAACAGAAGCTCGATGCGGATTTTGTGGGCCAACGCCTTGCCGGACCGGTGGATTTCATCGTTGCGGCCGGCGGGATCGAATACGACACCTACATGCGTGTAAACGGCCCCTCCTACAGCCTCGTGCAGGACAGGCCCGAGTATACCAATATTGTGAACGGCTTTGGCCTGATGTCGAGCCGCTATGAGATCTTCAGGACCAAAAGACTCAGCCCGCTTGCCGAAGAAGAACTTATGGCCCTCGACCTGAGTTTTGTGAAGAACCCTGATCTTTAATGCTTCCGAAAAATCACCTGAAAAATCATTTTACCCGCACGGTTCGGAAGAAGATCCAAATAATTTACATTGCTTATAAATTGTAAGGGTAAGCGCTTTATTTTTAATTTGATAAGGAAAAGCTTCAGCTACGGATAACGCAACATAGTCGCTAAATGCTTAATATTGTATTCGTTAATCCATTTTACCAATGCAATAAAATCAGGATTTATGACGAAGCAAATAATCTTTATCATCGTACTGCTGCTTACCCTGGGCATTTTTGCCTATACCATATCCCGGATCGCGGCATATTTTAAACTCACCAAACCTTTCCCGATCCGAAACATACCCAAACGCATCAGCCTGATGCTGATCGTTGCCATCGGACAAACAAAGATTTTCAGGTTTCCCTGGGTAGGGCTGGCACATGCCCTGGTGTTCTGGGGTTTTCTTATCGTGGCCTTCGGCACCCTCGAAATGGTGATCGACGGCATTTTCGGTATCGAAAGATCGCTCTCGTTCCTGGGCTGGTTTTACGATTTTATGATGGCCGCCGGCGACATCTTCGCCCTGGTGGTGGCGGTATCCATCATTGCTTTCCTGGTGCGCCGGCTGCTGATGCATGTACGCCGGCTTAAAGGGTACGAAATGAAAAAGATTTCGAAGATCGATGCCAACCTCGCCCTGCTGGCCATCCTCTTTCTGATGGTGACCCTGCTGGGACTGAACATGTATTACCTGGTGCTGAACCACGTCAACCCTGAAGGCGTATATCCCGTAAGCAGATTTCTCGTGCAAACCTTTATTCCAGGCCATGGGATCAGCGATGCTACCGCGCATTTCTGGATGGAATTCTTCTGGTGGTCGCACATCGTCACCATATTTATTTTTGCCAATGCCCTGCCCTACTCCAAGCATTTCCACGTATTCATGTCGGTTCCCAATGTGTTCCTCAGCCGCCTGGAACCGCTTGGAAAACTCGATAATATGGAAAGCGTGACCAGGGAAGTAAAAATGATGATGGACCCTGACGCCGCCTTCGCCGAACCGGCCGAAGGTGAGCAAGAAACCATGGAACGTTTTGGGGTGAAGGATGTGGAGGACATCACCTGGAAAAACTACCTCGATTCACTCTCTTGCACCGAGTGCGGCAGGTGCACTTCGGTGTGTCCGGCCAATATAACGGGTAAGCTGCTCTCGCCCCGCAAGATCATCATGGACACGCGTGCGCGCATGAAAGAAAAAGGTCCGCATCTGGTAAAGGAAGGAAAAGATTTCGACGATGCCAAAGCACTGGTAAGGAATTATGTGACCGAGGAGGAACTCTGGGCCTGCACCACCTGCAATGCCTGTGCACAGGAATGCCCGATCAACATCAACCATCCCACGCTGATCGTGGATATGCGACGGTATTTGTTTATGGAAGAATCGGCTGCGCCGGGCGAGCTCAACACCATGTTCAGCAACGTGGAAAACAATGGCGCCCCCTGGCAGTACTCGCCCGAGGACCG
Source organism: Bacteroidales bacterium (assembly GCA_046542305.1). Taxonomy (GTDB): domain Bacteria; phylum Bacteroidota; class Bacteroidia; order Bacteroidales; family 4484-276; genus JBKHBQ01. Next base: position 2,444 of record JBKHBQ010000188.1, on the reverse strand, counting down.
CCTGAAATGGGCTGAAGAAGCCGGCATTGAGGTACCTGTGATGGCCGGTCTGCAGGCCTCAGGCAAAACACCCGAATACCTCGTGTGGATCGGCTCGGCAGGCGCTTTCGACGACCGCTATAAAAAAGTGAGCCGCGAATTTGTGAAAATCCTGAACCACCTCGGCGTGGATTACGGCGTACTGGGCACCGAAGAAATTGATACCGGAGATTCTGCGCGCCGGGCCGGCAACGAAATGCTCTACCAAATGCAAACCCTTCAGATCATCGAAACGTTTAAAGCTTACGATGTAAAAAAGGTGATCACCTGCGACCCCCATGATTTCAATACCTTTAAAAATGAATATCCCGATTTCGGAATGGAACTGGAGGTGCTGCATCATTCACAATTCCTTCGCAAACTTATTGCCGATGGAACCATTAAAATCGACAGCGACAGGTTTAAAGGCAAAAAGGTAACTTTTCACGATCCCTGCTACCTCGGACGCGGCAACGGCGAATACGATGCACCGCGCCAAGTGCTGGGCGCCATACCCTGCAACCTGGTTGAAATGGAACGATCTGCTAGCTTTGCCCTGTGCTGTGGCGCCGGCGGCGGACAAATGTTCAAGGAAGCCGAAAAGGGCGACAAGGAAGTTTTTATCGAACGCATCGAAGACGCCATGGCCATCGGCGCCGACATTGTGGCCACCGCATGCCCCTTCTGCATGGTGATGATCACCGACGGCATCAAATACAAAAACCGCGAAGAATCCATGCAGAATTATGATATTGCCGAGATGGTGAGCTTGGGGATGGGAATATAGGAAAAATAGTAAGAATATGCTTGTACCTATTTCAATTGAAGATTATATCAGGTTTCATCTAAAAAGCAATCCTGATGAAAATGAGGATGGATTGCGAAAAAAATTAAATGAGGCATTGAAGGCCCACCAGGAGGGAAAAAAATGTTCGTGCGGCAATGACTTGTGGGTAATTGGATCGGCCGCCGTAGGATTGAGCTGCTTCACCTGCATAACCGGTGAGAGCTTTCCTGATGGTGAATTCGAAATAGATCAGGCAATAAAGACGGTAAGAAGAAAAGACGGCCGGCGGCATATAGATGATATACCACCAGATCGCATCGCCGGGATTTTTGATGATGACGGTTATGAAATTTTGCCTGATAGCATAAAAAAGCCCGGATTATGCCTGACATGTATTTATGAGGATGACCCCTATGAATACATCCTGTGTTTGCTGAACCGAAATGATCAAAAAGATGAAGCAGATTTTAAATGTCACAAATATAAAAGAAAGCAGATATAACCACCACTTTTATTCACAAACAGGAAACACCAGCTCAAAGTCGGTCAGGGCATTGATGAGATAAGCCTTACCCGGCTGCAATGTATCCAGAGAAGCGATGTCCTTTTCGGGCCAGAAAACCCCGGTGCCGATCAGCGAGCGAACGACTCTGATTTCCTGAGAATAAGATGCAACCAAATCTGCCACACTCACCTCACAGCGAACCGGAACCACCAGGTATGTCCAGCCCTGCGGCACCTGTATGGCATTTTCGGATGCTGTGCAACCTGAAAGGATAAATTCAACCGCCGAATGCGTTTTTATCGCATAGCCTTTTGACGGATCAATCGCGCCTATCGTATTGATATTTCCCTGCGGATAAAAAATTCCCGCACCATCCGTAATCAGATGGATTGCAGCAAGGATTGGGGCAAAGACTTTTTCAGGATCAGAGGAAGCAGGGATAACATGGAGTGAAAAACTGTTCCATCCCTGGTGCAAATGAAATGTTTGGGAAACGCTGTCGGAAGGTTGGATGGTTCCGTGCTGAAGATTGACGGGCAAAACGGATAAATTTACACCGGCGATTTCGCTTTGTTCTAAAAAAATAATGTCCGCAGTTCCCTGGTAATATTCCAGCCAAAGGTCAAACAACCTGCCATTATCCAGCATTATCCCCGCTGCAGAATGCCAGGCAATTCCGACGATCCCGTTTTGTTCGTGAAAAATCAAGCCATCCAGTTGCTGGTGGATGTTTTTAAGCGAAGTAAATTTCATTTTCGTGGTGTCGTAGGCAATGAAAAAACTTATGGCACCTGCATGCAGGTTTTCAGCATAAACAGGCAGGATTACATCATCCTGCGGACAGCACATGGTATCGGGAATGCTGATGGTAGCCTGTGCCTGAGTATTTGTGGCGAACAACAAAAGCAGGACAATTAAGGAAATGTGCTTCATAACATTGCTGATTTAAAATCAAAGGTAACGCTTTCCATCAATTTTTTATCCGCAGGATTAAATGCAAATTTCTCCCTACCTTTGCCAAAAAAACATGAAAAATACGAGCTTTTCTGCTTTTTGGCTGCTGCTGATTGTAAGTGCACTGATAATGACTGCGTGCACCGAGGACGACCCGTTAGCCCCCTTCACCGACCCGCG
>JBKHBQ010000187.1:0-7835 GCA_046542305.1 Bacteroidales bacterium | reverse complement strand
GGGAGACGATTAAGACTGGGAGCCGGTATTTGATGTCCGATTTTTGATGTTTGATGTTTGAGGTTTGATGTTTTCCTGAATGGTGCAGCTAAGCTGTGTTGTGGCTGCTTTTACTGAAATGGCAAGCCGCATGGCTGCGACAGACACCGCACATTGGAAAACTATTAGGCTCGATATCATGAGTAAGGTGTAATTGAGGGCGACGATGAAGGCTGGGGAGCCGGTATTTGATGTCCGATTTTTGAGGTTTGATCTTTGAGGTTTGATGTTTTCCTGAATGGTGCAGCTAAGCTGCGTTGTGGCTGCTTTTAATGAAATGGCAAGCCGCATGACGGCGACACCATGCAATGGAAAATGCTGAGATTCGAATGTTGACATCAATTTAAGTAAATCCCTAGTCGCTCCACATTTCCCAACGGAAATATCATTTTTCCTATTTCTCTTTTCCTATATACTTATTTCTTTCCCTGTTTTTCGTTTTTCCTTTCCCCCTTTTCAACTTTTATCCTTTTTCGTTTCCCTCTTCTCCGGTATCGCTACCGAAAGCAAAATATACAGCACCACGATCAGCGGCAGGGCGAAGAATTTCAGCAGCAGGAATGCGGCGATGGAAATGATCAGGAAATTGTATCGCAACAGGTTTTGTCGAAGGCTGTAGTTTTTAAATTTGAGTGAAAACAGGCGCAACGGCGAAACGAGGAGCAGCGAAAACACCACGGTAACCCCGGCCAGGAACCAGTAGTTGCGCAGGAGTTCGAGAATGCCCTGGTAGCCTGATTGACCGGCCTGCAGGATCACCAGCGGGAAAGCGGCGAAAAACAGTGCGTTGGCCGGTGTGGGCAGCCCGATAAAGGCATCACTTTGGCGGGTGTCGATGTTGAACACCGCCAGCCGCAGCGCCGAAAAGGCGGGGAGAAGCAGGGCCACGAATGTCCACACATTGATGTCCATCCAGTACAGAAACGGCGGATTGTAGCTGTGCTGCATCAGGTGAAACACAATGATGCCGGGTGCCAGCCCGAAGGAGATTACGTCGGCCAGCGAGTCGAGTTCCTTGCCGATGGGCGACATGGCATTGAGCAGCCGCGCCAGCAGCCCGTCTAAAAAGTCGAACAGCGCCGCCAGCCCGATCAGCCACGACGCCAGGGCCAGGTTGCCCTGGAATACGAAAATAATGGCCAGCGAGCCGCTGAGCAGGTTCAGAATGGTGACGGTATTGGGAATGCTTTGTCTGATCAAAATAGTCGGGAGGTATTTGGATTAAAGATATTTAGCGAGTTTATCCAGAAAGGCCTTGCGGCGAATGGGTTTTGAAATGTAATCGTCGCAGCCTGCGGCGAGGCTCTTTTCGCGGTCGCCCACCATAGCAAAGGCCGTTTGGGCTACGATGGGAAGATTGCCCCTGATTTCACGGATTTTTTGAGTAGCATCAAAGCCGCTCACCGTAGGCAATTGTATGTCCATTAGCACCAGGTTGATGCTTTCATTTTGCCGGCACAATTCCACCGACTCATCCCCATCCTGTGCCCACAGCACTTCGGCGCCCGTGCTTTTGAGAAAAGTTTTCAGCAGGTCGAAGTTGTTGTCGTTGTCCTCCACAATCAGGATGGTTTTGCCGTTCCAGTCGTATTTCAACTCATCTGCCATAATACTGAATTTTATGTGGTTCTGATGTATTATCCCGTTACACTGATCCGCTTCAGTTTTTCAAGTTCAAGAATTTTAAGCCGTTTTCCCGAAATATCAATGATGTTGTCATCCTTCAGATCTTTAAGTATTCTGATGGCGCTTTCGGTAGACATGCCCGTGAGCTCCGCCAGATCCTTGCGCGACATCGACAACTCGAAATCCAGCGACTTATAGATTTTGTGCGAAAGGCAGAGCAGGATATCGGCCAGCCGCCCGTGCAGTTGTTTTTGTGTTAGGCTGAAGAAGCGGTCTAAAAGCATCACCGTGTTGTGATGGGTGATGTCGGTGATTTCGGTGGCAAAAAGCGCATTTTGCCGCATGATATTTTTGAAAATATTGATGTCGTAAGAATAAATGTCGGTATCCACCAGCGCTTTTGTGGAATAGTGAAAAACATTGTCCACCGACAGCGAGGGCAGCCCGATAAAACTTCCCACCGGCAGGATGCTGATGATCAGGTTTTTGTTCTGAACTTCCATGTAGGATTTTACGATGCCCCTGAGGATGAAAAAGATGTTGGAGGCAAATGCGCCCTGCTTGTTGATGATTTCGCCCTTGTGGAATGAAAGCTCGATGCGGTTTTTGTTGAGTGTTTCGAGTTCTTCCGCGCTCAGCCTTTTGAACAGCGGGGTTTCGCCCGGGGTCTTCAGGCAGTGTATTTCCCTCGCATTTCCAGGCGCGAACACGTCTTCGGTATATTTCATGCTGATCTTGTTTTTTCGACGTAAAAATAAAAAATTATATCAACCAATCCTGATTTAGATCAATTTTTTATATGAACAAAATCATTTGTAATCAGGAGTAATCCTTGCCGATATGATGTGATTACAGCCTGAAAGCAGATTAATTTTGTTCCAATAAACGAAATCCGGTAAGGATTGTTTTAATCGGAAATATCCTGTACTCATGAACAGCAGGGAAAATCTGTAGAATTATGAAGAATATTTTCTTTTTGATGTTGGTCTCATTCGGTATCGTCGCGGGCGCAAAGGCTCAGTTTTCAATTTCAGCGGAATACCGCCCCCGCCTGGAAATTAACCGCGGATACGTTAACCTGCCGGTCGACACCAGTCAAACCCAGGTGTACATTACCCACCGTGCCCGCCTGAATTTTAATTATGCCATGGAAAAATTCTCCTTCAGGCTCTCCATGCAGGATATTCGTACCTGGGGCGATGGTGATGTGGCTTCAAAAACCGGCGTATTCGGTTCCACCCGGGGAATAGATATTTACGAAGCCTGGATGAGCTGGCACATGAACGAAAAAAGCTATCTGCGGTTGGGACGCCAGGAAATTCGTATCGACGACGAGAGGCTGATCTCGTGGCGAAACTGGAACCAGTGGGGACTTACCTATGATGCCGTCCGGTACAATTATGCCTACGACGGATGGGAATTTAATGCAGTGGGATCATACAACAACCGCGATATGCATTTCGGGGCTCCCTCTCTGGCCGGCGAGGATTACTATACTTCAGTCAACCGTATCAAAACCCAGAATTTCCTGCATCTGAAAAGGCGTTTCAGTCACCGGTTTTCTGCATCGCTGATTGCCCTGGGAACAGGTTTCCTCTCGCCAGATCAGCCCAACACCATTTATATGATGGGGACTTACGGCGTCTGGATGGGCGCCAAAGCCGGCGGATTTGACGGAACCCTCAATGCCTACTATCAAAATGGTATGTCGCAAACAGGTAAGGAAATCAGCGCTTTTATGTTTACGGTTAATCCAGGTTACAATATCGGTAATGTGCGCATCGGCGCAGGTCTGGATTACATTTCGGGCGATGACGCCGAAAGTGACGACTACGGGCAAAAGGTGAAGACTTTCAATAAAATGTACGGCACCCAGTTTAAATATTACGGCTGGATGAACTATTTTACCTTCATGCAGGGCTCCACTAAAAACGGCGGCCTGTTGGACATTTATCCCAACCTGCAAATCGCACTGGCAAAGAAGCACAAACTGGCGGCATACTATCACCTTTTCAGCCTGGCCAATCCGGTGATGCTGTCATCGGGCGTTGAAGACGATCTGTCGCTGGGTTCCGAAATCGATCTGATGTACACTTACAAGCCCTCGACAGAGGTGACGCTGCAGGCCGGTTTTTCGTACTACCTGGTGAGCGATACCATGGAAAAAATTAAAGGCATCGGTGTGGGAAATGCCGAAACACCCTACTGGGCCTGGGTGATGATCACCTTCAAACCCGTGTTGTTTACCTCAAAATAGATCAATCAAAGCTATGATGAATTAATGAAAAGATTAATGAGCATCGACGAGTTTATGTCGCTTCCAAAACCGGAGCGGGTTCACCGTGTGCTGACGCAGGGCACCGAAGTCATGCACCGGATTTACATATACTACACCATCAAGCTGTTCAGGTATTCCGACTTTTTTGTGGAAATCTGGTACCTGCCTTCATCCAATAAGATCGACAAAATAAAGATCGTGGATATGGAGGATGTACTACATTTGTACGAAAATGAGATCGACATTTCCGATCTGTTTAACTAAAAAATAGCGTGAAGCCTGATTTTTCTGCCATCAACATCGACGACTACACCTATCCGCTCACCGAAGACCGCATTGCCAAATTCCCCCTGGAGCAGCGCGATGCCTCGAAGCTTCTGGTTTACGACGGCCATACTACCTGTTCCGGTCAGTTCAGAAATATTCCATCGTATCTGCCGGAAAACAGCTTTTTGGTGCTGAACAACACCAGGGTTGTGCGTGCGCGGCTATTTTTCAGGAAACCCACCGGCGCACTCATCGAAGTGTTTTGCCTGGAGCCGGTGCTGCCAACACCCGAAATCCAGCAGGCTTTTCAGGTGCGTAGCCATGCTGTGTGGAAATGCCTGGTGGGAAATGCCCGCCGCTGGAAGGAGGGGCCCCTGCAGGTAAGATTTTCGCACCAGGAGCAGGAAGTGGTTTTGACTGCCGAGAAGCTCGAAAAATCCGGTGACGCCTGGTTGCTGCAGTTTTCGTGGCAGCCTGCCGATCTCGCTTTTGCGGAGGTGCTCGAAAGCTACGGCAGGATTCCTTTGCCGCCCTACCTGAACCGTGAAGCAGTGGAGGAAGACAAGCAGCGCTATCAAACGGTCTATGCCTTCCACGATGGTTCCGTAGCCGCACCCACAGCCGGTCTGCATTTCACCGAAAAGGTTTTCGAAAAGCTTGAACAAAAAAACATTCATGTTGGTTATATCACTTTACATGTGGGGGCAGGCACCTTCAAACCCGTAGGCGGGGAAGGCATCGAAAAACACGAGATGCATACCGAACAGGTATTGATCGAAAAAGAACTGGTGGAAAAGCTGCAAGAAAATGCCGGAAAGGTTATAGCAGTGGGCACCACTACCGTTCGAACGCTCGAGAGCCTTTACTGGTACGGCGTGAAGCTGCAGGATGATCCGGATGCAGGATTTTCGGTGCATCAGTTCGACCCGTACCTGATTCCGCAGGATGAGCAGCCCGACATGAAAGAATCACTTGCAAACGTTCTTGCATATATGCAGCGGAAAAACCTGGGATATCTGCCCGGAACCACGCAGTTGATGATCGTGCCCGGATACCGTTACCGGATGATCCGGGGGATGGTCACCAATTTTCATCAGCCACGCAGTACATTGTTGCTCCTGATTGCAGCATGGCTGGGTGATAAATGGAAGGACATTTATGTTTACGCGCTGAAGAACGACTTCCGGTTCCTGAGCTATGGCGACAGTTGCCTGTTTTTATGATCCCGGGATTATTTTATTAAACTTGCAAATTGGTATTTAACTTTATCAGATACAACAATGGCTAACGAACAACCTGTAAATACACTCAAAAAATGGTGGATCAGTGCACGGCCTTTCTCGTTTCCGGCTTCAACCATGCCGGTGATCTTCGGGTCGGTGCTGGCTTATGTTTACGGAAATGGCGCGTTCAACGTGTGGCTTTTCCTGCTTTCGTTTTTCGGGATGCTTATCCTGCACGCAGGGGCCAACATCCTCAGTGACATCAGCGATTACAAAAAAGGACTTGATAGGGTGCCTACCCCGGTCAGCGGCGGTGTGGTGCGCAAGATTATTACCATAAAGGAAGCGAAGGTGGCTTCGGTTATTACGCTTTCCATCGGTGCAATTATCGGCTTTTACCTGGCATGGGTGTCCGGCCCGGTGTTGCTTCTGATCGGTGTTCCCGGTCTGATCATCGGCGTTTTTTATACCCTTGGCGGGAAATTTGCCCTGAAGTATCATGCCCTTGGCGACCTGGCGGTTTTTCTTAATTTCGGAATTCTTGGTTCATTGGGCGCCTGGTATGTGCAAACCGGCACCCTTTCGTGGATTCCTGTTTTATGGGCAGTCCCGATGGCTACCCTGGTGATTGCCATCCTGCATGCCAACAACTGGCGCGACATTAAATCCGATCGCGAAGGACATATTTATACCATCGCATCCGTGCTGGGCGATAAAGCTTCATTGCGTTACTACGGCTTTTTGATTTATGGTCCGTTTATTATGGTGATGGCGCTGATCCTGGTTCCTTATTTCCTGATGCCGGATGCACCTTTCATGCCCTTTACCTTTGGTATCGTAATCCTTTCGCTCCCAATGGCCTTTAAGCTCTGGCAAAAGGCACTCCGCCGCAGGGAACCCAAAAATCCCTTCGATTTCATCGCCCTCGACGGCGCCACCGCCCAGTTCAACCTGGCCTTCGGGCTGCTGTGTACCATCGCGCTCGTCATCGAGGCCGCCCTCAGATTCTGGATATGATGGACACCACGCAACAGCAGATTTCCGACAGGCAGACTTCCTTCTGGATGATCACCGCCCTGGCCGTGGTGATGTTCGGGATCATGTTCGTGATCAGGCAGGCCGGCGCTTTTGATTTTTGGTACTGGATGAGCATGAACCTCGTGGTGCTGATTTCCCTTGCCGTAATCACCGATATGGAGAACCTGCGGCTGTTCAGGGAAGATATTTCACACAAGCTGCCGAAAAAGATCCTGATGGGACTGGGCTTCGCCGTATTGCTTTACCTGATCTTTTTCGTGGGGAATTACTTTATCCGCCTGATTTTTGAAAATGCAGGGCAGGGCATCAACAACGTATACGCCTTTAAGCAGGATGCGCCCTCATGGCGCATCGTACTGCTGATGGCGCTGATCATCGGTCCCGGTGAGGAGATCTTCTGGCGTGGTTACCTGCAGCGCCGGATGGGTAAAAAATGGGGCGCAACCACAGGCTTCATCGTGGCTACCCTGCTTTACACTGTCGTGCATCTGGCTACCGGAAATATGGTGCTGGTGCTGGCAGCCTTTGTGTGCGGCGCTTTCTGGGGGTGGCTTTACAAAACCTTACATTCGGTCACCATCAATATCGTAAGTCATACCGTATGGGATATCCTTGTCTTTATCGTATTGCCTTTCAGCGGGATGTGATGGGGCTTTTCGCCTGGCGCTGATCTGTCTTACTTCACATAAATTTAACCCCCGACAAGAGACTAAATTCAGGAAATCGTTGTTATTTTGTGTACGAATTAACAATGTTTTCTTTCTAACATATTTTTCCCAAAAAAATGTCCAACAATCTCTATATTGCAGCAGCAGAAGCCAAGGCAGGAAAATCGCTTATCGTATTGGGTTTCATGGAGCTTCTGTCGAGGCATGTGAAAAAGATCGGTTTTTTCAGGCCGGTGGTCCGTTCTGCCGAAGAACAGGATCAGCACATCCGCCTGATCAAGGAACGCTATAAATTACAATTTCCCTACAGCGCCATGTACGGCATGTCGAGCAAGGAGGCGCTGGATCTGCTTCAGGCAGGCGATACCGACGCTGTTTTTACAGGCATTCTCAATAAATACAAGCAGCTCGAAAAAGAATGCGACTTTATCCTGATCGAAGGCACCGATTTCAGGGGAACACTCTCGCCCTTCGAATTCGACATGAATGCACGCATGGCCAATAACCTTGGCGCGCCGATCCTGGCCGTAATCAATGGCTTCGGCAAAACCACCGGCGAGATTTCCGAATCCATTCATATCATCCGCGGAACCCTGGCCGAGGAAAAATGTGCCCAGATCGGAACCATTGTAAACCGGGTGGAAGAGCGATTTTTTGATGATGTTTCTGAGGTTAATCGCGCGCTTCATCACGCTG
>JBKHBQ010000186.1:0-7854 GCA_046542305.1 Bacteroidales bacterium | reverse complement strand
CCTTCCTTGCCGGGAAGAATCTCCACGATGGCACCGAACGGGGTGATTGTTTTTACCTTTCCATCGTATACCTCGCCGATTTCGGGAATGGCGATGATGGCGCGGATGCGCTCCTTGGCTGCCTCGATGGATGATTTGTCGACGGCAACGATATCCACCACTCCAATGTCACCTACTTCCTCGATCACGATGGTAGAATTGGTTGTAGCCTGGATGTCCTGGATGATTTTTCCGCCGGGGCCGATAATGGCGCCGATGAATTCCTTGGGTACAGTCATCTGTTCGATGCGTGGTACGTGAGGCTTATAATCTTCGCGCGGTTCATCGAGGGTTTTCTCCATTTCGTCGAGAATATGCAGGCGGCCTTTGCGTGCCTGTTCGAGGGCTTCTTCGAGCACCTGATATGGCAGCCCGTCCACTTTGATATCCATCTGACAGGCGGTAATGCCGTCGCGGGTTCCTGTAACCTTGAAGTCCATATCGCCGAGATGGTCTTCATCACCAAGAATATCCGAAAGCACTGCATACTTTTCGTTGCCTTTGGAGGTAATCAATCCCATGGCAATACCTGAAACAGGTTTGGCAATCTTTACACCGGCATCCATCATGGCGAGGGTTCCGCCACAAACGGTAGCCATTGAAGACGAGCCGTTGCTTTCGAGAATATCCGAAACAATACGGATGGTGTATGGATTGGCTTCACCATCGGGCACTACATATTTGAGTGCACGAAGGGCCAGGTTACCATGGCCTACTTCACGGCGGCTGGTACCCCTGTTGGGACGTGCCTCACCGGTTGAGAAGGCCGGGAAATTATAGTGAAGGATAAAATCGTTCTTTCCTTCGATCACGGCGCCGTCGATTACCTGCTCATCGAGTTTGGTACCGAGGGTGACGGTAACGAGCGACTGGGTTTCGCCACGGGTAAAGATGGCCGATCCATGAGCTGAAGGGAGGAAATCCACTTCACTCCAAATGGGACGGATCTCGTCGAGCTGCCGCTTATCAATACGGCGGCGTTCGTTAAGCACAAAATTTCTTATGGCTTCTTTTTCGATGCCGTGGAAATATCGCCTGATCATGCCCGCTTTTTCCTCAGCTTCTTCCTCGGCCAGGCCGGCTTTGAATTCTTCAAGCAAATTATCGAAAATCTCATGGCGTTCCTTCTTGGCTGTTCCCTGTGCGGCAATGTCATATATTTTCTGATAAAGGGCATCGTGCATGTTTTGCTTCAGCTCCTCATCGTTTTCTTCGTGGCTGTATTCACGCTTTGCCTGTGCTTTTTCAACCTTTGAAGCGAGTTCAATTTGCTGACGGCACTGCATTTTAATTACTTCGTGTGCAAATTTGATGGCCTCAAGCATATCGGCTTCCGAAACTTCTTTCATTTCGCCTTCCACCATCATGATGTTATCTTCGGTAGCAGCCACCATGATGTCGATATCCGATTCCGACATTTTGTCGAACTGAGGATTAATTACAAATTCGCCATCGAGGCGTGCAATGCGCACCTCAGAAATTGGCCCGTTAAACGGAATATCCGATACGGCCAGTGCCGAAGATGCGGCCAGTGCGGCCAGTGCATCAGGTGCTACGTTTTTATCACCCGAAATCAGGGTGATCTGAACCTGTGTTTCTGCATGGTAATCATCGGGAAAAAGAGGGCGCAGGGCACGGTCGACCAAACGGGCGATCAGAATTTCGTACTCCGAGGGTCTTGCCTCACGCTTGAAAAACCCGCCGGGAAAACGCCCGGTCGCGGCATATTTTTCCTGATATTCTACGGTTAAAGGAAGGAAATCCACATCTTCCTTTGCTTCTTTGTTCGATACTACGGTAGCAAGCAACATGGTGTTGCCCTGCTTTACTACTACAGCGCCGTCTGCCTGACGTGCCAGCCTGCCGGTTTCGATGGAAATCTCATTTCCGTTCGGCATCTCGAACTTTTGTACAATTGCTTTACTTGACATTTTTCTTACTTTCTTCTTTCTTTCAACTAACTACAATGAATACGAAAAAAGGCAATTTGGTTCAATTGCCTTTTTCTGTTGTTAAACTAACAAACGATATTATTTCCTGATTCCAAGCTCTTTAATAATAGCTCTGTATCTTTCAATATCTACTTTCTTCAGATAATCCAGGATTCTCCTTCTTTTTCCTACCAGATTAACAAGTGCGCGCCTGGTGAACAAGTCATTTTTGTTGCTTTTCAAATGGCCCGTGAGGTGTTGAATTCTGTAGGTGAACAGTGCAACCTGACCTTCCGACGAGCCGGTATCGAACTCGGATTTTCCGTGTTTCGTAAAGATTTCCTTCTTTTTTTCTGATGTTAAGTACATGCTATTTCAAATTTTATACTTTCTTCAAATGGGGTGCAAAATTACTGTAATATTTTAATTTGGCAAAATATTTTTCAATCTAAAGATCAATTTTTTACAAAATTATCTTTTTTCTTTCACGAGTCCTTTGCGATATGCTGCCAACAACATTTCCAGGTCCTGGATCTGCTGGCGCAATTTTTTCCCGTTATCTGTGTCGCCCACGGTTTTACGCTTTGGATTCGGCTCAAGATAGGTGATGTTCGAGAGGATGTCGCTTTCGTCGTGAATAGCCTTGCTGGCCGATTCGAAGGTTTCGTGGGCCACCAGGATCAGGCCGTAGGAATTGTAGATCAGTGTATAGCCCGAAATCCCGGTTTCCTTCTGATAGGCCTTCGACATACCTCCGTCGATCACCAGCAACTTACCGTTGGCTTTAATGGGGCTTTCGCCTTTTTTTACCTTTACCGGCACATGACCGTTGATCAGATGCGCTGTTGAAGGATCGAGCCCGAATTCTTCAAGGATATTTATCAGGGTTTCTTCCTTGTCGTTCAATTTAAAATAGGCATTCTTTTCTTCCTTATGTGTTTCCTTTTCAGCCAGAAAATAGCGCTCGAATGTGGCCATTTTGGTTTTTCCGAACAGCGGCGACTGAAAACCACACCAAAGGTACCACAGGTGATCGCGTGCCAGTGTATCCTGTTTCTTGTCGTTGCGGGTGAAATAAGCTTTTCGTGCGTACAAGTCGAATTTATCAAGCAACGATTTGCCGCTCAATTTAACTCCGTCGCACTCCATGGTGGAAAAACTGCCATCTGCGTGCATGGGCACGCAGCCGTGCAGCAAAAGATTGCCGTTGTATTTAAGATACATGCTTCCTTTGGCATACAGGAATTTAACATGCTTTTTCAGCCTTTCGCTGTGCATAAACGAAATGCGGAGCTTGTCCATCACTTCCGCCTCCTCCGCGGTCAGGCGGTAGGGATCTTTCGGATCTATGGTCGGAAAATTCTTATCCAGCAAGTGGTATGTGTTGCCATCGGGATTGATCGTGCCCTTGTCGAAATCGATCAGGTGAAGCAGGTTGCGATCCTCCATGTTAAATTGCGGATTACGGTTGATGATCTCAGCCTCAAGCTTGAATTGAATAATGGAGATGGCTTTCTGCATTTTGCTGATCATCTGCACCTGCTTTCCGGCAGGATCCATTCCGGCAGGAGTCTTGGGCATAAATTGTTTGCAGGGATCATCCTTATAAATTTCGAGTGCAAAGGTAGCCAGCGGCATCAGGCTAATCCCATAGCCGTCTTCGATGGTATCGAGGTTCATGTAACGAGCCGAAATACGGACCAGGTTGGCAATCATCGCACGAATACCGGCAGCACTGCCCATCCAGATGATGTCGTGGTTTCCCCATTGTACATCCACCGAATGGTAATCCACCAGCTTGTCCATCACCTTTTCGGGCGCGGGCCCCCGGTCATAAATATCGCCCACTACATGCAGCCGGTCAATGGCCAGCCGCTGGATGAGCTTGCAAATGGCAACGATGAATTCCTTAGCGCGATCGATACGAATGATGGTTTGAATAATTCCCTGGAAATACCTTGCCTTGTTTTGGGCAGTGGGGCTCTCGTGCAGCAATTCTTCAATAATATAGGCAAAATCTGCCGGCAGCGCCTTACGTACTTTAGAACGCGTATATTTTGATGCCGTGGCGCGCGTAACTTTTATCAACCGCTCCAGTGTAACGGCGTACCACTCTTCTACGTTGTCCTCCCGGTTTTCTATCAAAGCCAGCTTTTCTTCGGGATAGTAAATCAGGGTAGCCAGTTCGTCCTTCACAAATTTACGGATGGTAGTTTGAAACACATCTTCGATCTTTTGACGCACTACCCCCGAACCGTTTCGCAGCACATGGCTGAAGATTTCATACTCGCCGTGGATGTCTGAGAGGAAATGTTCGGTGCCTTTTGGCAGTTTCAGGATTGCTTCAAGGTTAATGATTTCGGTGCATGCCGACTGCACGGTGGGGAAGCGTTCAGCCAGCAGGTTCAGATATTTCAACTCCCGGCTGATTTCGCTGTTGTGGAATTTTTTATCGATTGGAATCAGGTTATTGCTCATCCGTATGGTATTTTGGCGCAAAAGTAGAACTTCGGCCCGAGGCGCAGCAAAATTCATGTCTTAAGAAATGTTAACCTGAAAATCAACCGGATGAGCCATCAGTAAAGGAAAGGAAGGATCATCTGAATACCCAGACCATAAGCCATGGATTCGATCAAAGTGGAAATGGCCGTAACGATTTCAAAAAAATTCATCGCAGCATAAAAGCTTACAAATCCGAAACCTGCGGTAATCAAACCCACCAGAAGCTGCTGAATAAAATTTTTCAGAAAAAGCTTTCGGGGCTCCTCCAGAATTTTGTTTCGCGGTTTAGTCCTGAACAGGTTAAATAAATTCATATTAATGCCGGATGAATATTAAAACACAAATTTAGCATATTAACTTACTGATAATAACTATTTTTAGATAAAATAACAATTTCAGTACGCCTGAAAATCACCCGTGAAAAAATCCTGCTTACGTGTTTATTTTATTGAAAATGTACAACAATCAATAAATTAAAGTTGGATGATTAAAGGAAAATCGATTTATTTGCAATGCATTTTGATATATGCAGGGGATGCGACGCATGACTTTTAGTAGATACAAAAGAAAGAAAAGGGCAAAAGCAGAGTCGGAAAAGCTGAAGCAGGAGCTTGAAGAACTACAGAAAAGCCGGCAGGAAGAATCGGCCGAGCTGAATCAGATGATCCAAAAGCTCAGCCTGACTGCCAGGGAATACCAGCAGCTAAAAACGACCTTCATTTCCAACATTTCGCATGAAATGCGTACACCGCTGAATGCCATCCTTGGATTTTCGGAGCTTTCGCAATTGCACGATGTTACCCTGGAAGAAATGCGCGAGTACATGAAGATCATCAAAAAAAGCAGCGAACAACTGCTCGACACCATTAAGGATGTGATCTATATCGCGAGCATCGATGCAGGTGAAATTGATCTTGAAACCGACAACATTTCACTAAAGGGTTTATTCCAGGATCTGGAAGAATACTACACCTTTTTTAATTCGAATACCGCAGACACAGATGCCGAACTAAAATTTTATCCTCCTTCAACAGATGATGTGTACTTCCGCAGCGATTTCTCGAAAATGCTGCAGATCCTGAAAAAAATCATCGACAATGCACTGAAATTCACCAATGAAGGACATATTGAGGTTGGCTATATTTTTTCGGATCACACCGAAGGCAAACTGGGATTTTATATAAAGGATACCGGGATCGGCATTCCCAAAGACAAAATCACGCTGATATTCGAACCCTTCAGAACGGTAGACGAATCGCACAGCCGGCAATTCAGCGGAAGCGGCCTTGGCCTAGCCATTGTTCAGCGGCTGGTCAGGCTCCTGAAAGGAAAGATTAAAGTGGATTCGGAGCTGGGCAAAGGAACCACCGTAAAGATCTACATCGACTATCGCCCAGTAGATTTAAGCGCCTCACCTCAGAATATTTAACCGCAATATCAACAGGAAAACAGGAAACTGAATCAAATATTTCGGCCGGTTCAGTGTTATTGATAAATGTGAGCTAATCATTAAATAAATCGAAAAGACTATGGCACAAGAAGAAATTAATTTCAAGAAAGTAGTACCTATCGCCGTCATCGTGGTCATCGTAATCGTACTGATTGCTTTTGGCAGCCGAATGACCACCACCATCGAAGCCGGTCATGCCGGCGTACTGTTCCGCACTTTTGTAGGTGGCATCGACACCACCAAAACCTACAGCGAGGGCTTTCACCTGCTTGCTCCCTGGAACAAAATGTACGTTTATGAAACACGCCAGCAGGAAACATCAGAGGAAATGAATGTCCTCTCGGCGAACGGACTGGAGATCAGTGTGGATGTTTCGGCATGGTATCAGCCCAAATACCGGGAAATCGGAAAATTGCACGCCAACATCGGCACCGATTACCTGCGGCGGATAATCATTCCAAGCCTTCGCTCATCTACGCGAAGCGTTATTGGCCGGTATAGCCCGGAAGAGATCTACTCCACCAAACGTGATGTGATCCAGGATGAAATTTTCCAGGAAATCGAAAAGCTGCTCAACAAGAAATATGTGAACGTGAATAAAATCCTGATCCGGTCGATCATACTTCCGCCTACCATCAAGCAGGCCATCGAAACAAAACTCAAGCAGGAACAGGAATCGCTGGAATACGAATTCAAATTGGAAAAAGCCGAAAAAGAAGCCGAACGCCAGCGCATCGATGCCGAGGGAAAAGCTACAGCCAACAAGATTCTTAGCGCCAGCCTCACCGATAAGATCCTGAAGGAAAAAGGCATTGAGGCCACCTTACAACTGGCCACATCGCCCAATTCCAAGGTAGTGGTGATCGGCAACACAGAAGGTGGCCTGCCGCTTATTCTGGGTGACTCCAAGTAAAACATTTTTCCTGCTGTTGTTGTTTTAGGGGTAAAAAACAGCTTATGACGGATTCGAAAGCAAACGCAACAGCCGGCATGAAAATCACCGAAGCGCCGCGCGATGCCATGCAGGGCATCAAAACATATATCCCTGCCGGGAAGAAGGCGGCGCTGATCAATTCGATCCTGAAGGTGGGTTTCGATATTGTGGATTTTGGCAGCTTTGTATCGCCCAAAGCCATCCCGCAGCTACGCGATACCGCCGAAGTGATACCCATGCTCGACATGGATCGTACCCGGTCGAAACTGATGGCCATTGTGGGCAATGTAAAAGGCGCCGAAGAGGCGGCTGCTTTCGACGAGGTGACCTACATTGGTTATCCGTTTTCCTTTTCGGAAACCTTTCTGAAGCTGAACATCAATGCGGATGTGGAAAAGGCACGCCGGACGGTGGAGGACCTTCAGACACTGTGCAGAAAAAAAAACAAAAATCTGCTGGTGTACATTTCGATGGCTTTCGGAAATCCATACGGCGATCCGTGGAGTGTGGACCTGGTCGTGAAATGGGCACGTTACCTGTGTGATCTGGGCATCGGGATCATTGCGCTTTCGGATATCATCGGAGCGGCCGGCGGCAAAATGATCGGTGAGGTATTCAAAGGTATTTACAGCGAACTGCCCTGCGTCGACATCGGGCTGCACCTGCATACACAGGAGCACAACTGGCACGAAAAGGTAGATGCCGCCTATCGTGCCGGTTGCCGCCGTTTCGACGGGGTGATGAGCGGCATCGGCGGCTGCCCCATGGCCGGTTACGAACTGGTGGGCAATCTCAACACCCGCCACCTGCTCGAATACTGCGAAACCAACAATATTCCTCACCACCTGAATAAAGAGGCATTCGAAAGGGCCTTCATTACAGCAATGAAAACCTATCCGGCCGGAATATAGTCCTGACAATCCGGCTCCGTTGCACTGCTGCCCCGGCCACCAGGCAAACAGTTACCTATTCCTCCAATAACTCTTCCTCCAATAACT
>JBKHBQ010000185.1:0-7999 GCA_046542305.1 Bacteroidales bacterium | reverse complement strand
ATCCTGCACATCAATCCGGGTGCCGGTGGCACCGAAAGCCAGGATTTGGCCCAGATGCTTATGCGCATGTACATCCGCTGGGGCGAGCGGAACAAATACAAGGTGAAGGAAGTGGATTTCCAGGAAGGTGAAGTGGCGGGCATCAAATCGGTATCGCTGGAATTTGTGGGCGATTATGCCTATGGCTATCTGAAAAGCGAAAACGGGGTGCACCGCCTGGTGCGGCTCTCGCCTTTCGATGCCGCCAACAAGCGCCACACTTCGTTTGCCTCGGTTTACGCCTATCCGATGATCGACGATTCCATCGAGATCAATATCAATCCGGCCGACATCACCTGGGATACCTTCAGGTCGAGCGGGCCGGGCGGACAAAATGTGAACAAGGTGGAAACGGCCGTCAGGCTGAGGCACGAGCCTTCCGGTATCATCGTGGAATGCCAGGAAACCCGGTCGCAGCAGCAGAACCGGGAAAAGGCACTCCGCATGCTCAAATCGCAGCTCTACGAAATCGAACTGCGTAAGAAGAAAGAAACCATCGCCGAAATTGAAGGCAGCAAGCGGAAAATCGAATGGGGTTCGCAAATCCGCTCTTATGTGATGCACCCATACAAGCTGGTGAAGGATTTGAGAACAGGTCATGAAACCGGAAATGTGCAGGCAGTGATGGACGGCGACCTCAACGATTTTATCAAGGCTTTCCTCATGGAATTCGGACAGCAAAAACCAAAGAAATGAACATTGCAGGCATCATCCCCGCACGGTATGGCTCCACGCGTTTTCCAGGAAAACCGCTGATCGACATCAACGGTAAAACGATGATCCGTAGGGTTTATGAGCAGGCTTCAAAAGCCGCCAAACTGGCGGAGGTGATCGTGGCCACTGACGACGAGCGCATTGTGAAGGAGGTGGAAAGTTTTGGCGGACGGGTTGTGATGACCGCAGAAACCCATGGCAGCGGCACCGAGCGCTGTGCCGAAGTAGTTGAGCGACTGGAAAAATCCGGCAGCAACTTCGGAGCTGTTATCAACATCCAGGGTGACGAACCATTTTTGGATCCGTCGCAAATTGATCTTTTGGCAGAGATGTTTAAAGATCCCCAGGTACAAATTGCCACGCTGATCAAAAAAATAATGCTGCCTGCGGATCTTGAAAATCCCAATGTGGTAAAGGTGGTAACCGACGCCAGACAGCGGGCATTGTATTTCAGCCGCTCGGCCATTCCATACTTCAGAACACTGCCACCGGATCAGTGGCATAAAAATCATCAGTATTTGGGCCATGTGGGCATTTATGCCTACCGGACGAAGGCGTTAAAAAAAATCGTGGCGCTTCCGGAAGGAAAGCTGGAAAAATGTGAATCCCTTGAGCAGTTGCGCTGGCTCGAAAACGGGTTTTCCATCCATGTTCAACTTACTGACATGGAAAGTATTTCTATCGACGCGCCAGGAGATTTGTCAAAAATTATCAACATTTAGTCAGCACGGGAAGAGATTATATTAACTTAGCAGGTCGAAATTAAAAGAAACAGAAACAATGCATATTGCCCGGTACATCAACGATTTATTGCTTAGTCACGACTGCGTGATCATTCCGGGGCTGGGCGGATTCGTTTGTAGTTATCGCCCCGCAAAAATTCATCCGGTACAGCATCAGTTTTATCCGCCATCCAAAACCATTTTGTTCAACAGGGAGTTGCAGAACAATGACGGCCTTTTGGCCAATGAGATCGTTCGCCGCGAAAACGTTGCCTACGAAGCAGCCCTCCTGGAGATTGGTGTTTTTGTCAAGCAAATACTCAGCGCGCTGAACGATGGCACCCGGGTGCGAATGGAACAGATCGGAGTTTTTCATCTGGATGAGGAGGGAAATATCCAGTTTGATCAGGATTATCGCGTAAACCATCTGAAATCGGCATACGGCCTGACAGGCCTGGTATCCCCGCCGGTGATCCGCAGCAGGCAGCCGGTTCATCAGTCGGCGGTGCCGGCATTCCGCGACCGTAAACCCCGAACCACTGCACCTAAAGGCCAACGAATGGCCAGATGGTCCATGGTCGGGATTCCTTCCATTTTGCTTGTGGGGCTTATTGCGCTCAACATGAATCAGGTAAAACAGGTCTTTACCAGCGAAATGAGCCTGCTGCCGTCTTTCGGAACGAATCAGGAGCAAACAATTCCTGTTAAACCACCCCGGCAGCACGATGAAACCCTGCTGACAATCATGCCTCAGCAAACCGCGGAAGAAAAGACAGTTGATGAAATCCATGAATCTGCCGCCGGAATTTCGGATCCTTCGCAGGAAAAAACTTTGGAGTACCAGCCTCAGCCTATGGAGCCTGAAACAACACCGGAACCTGAGACCATCATTGAACAAGAACCGGTCGTTGTGGAAAAATACCATCTGATTGCCGGCTCGTTTGCTGAAATAGAAAATGCGGAAAAGCTGATGGACACCTACCGGAACGGCGGTTACATGCCTGAAGTGATCGGGCAGGCATCCAACGGATATTACCGGGTGAGTATCGCAGCTTTCGTCAGCAAGGTGGATGCATTGAACGAACTGCGAAAAGTTCGCGAGCTTTATAATCCCAATGTGTGGCTTTTAAGACAGTAATCCTCCCGGTTGACCTTTTAAAATTTACTTGATCGTGCCGAAAAGGAAGATTCAGCGATTTGCCGAAAACGAAACTTTCCCGCATTTTTTTCAGCCTGCTTTCAGCGACATTGCCGGCGGCTATAAATGGAAAGGCCGCTGGAAAGAAGGTTTTTTTAAGAATGAAAATCCGCTCGTGCTCGAACTCGGATGCGGCAAGGGAGAATTTACTGTAGGACTCGGCCGGAAATATCCTGAGAAAAATTTTATCGGCATCGACTTGAAAGGCGCCCGCATGTGGCGTGGCGCCAAATCTTCACATGAACTGAAGATGCAAAATGTAGCCTTTGTGCGAACCCGCATCGAACAGATCGAATATATCTTCGGAAATGATGAAGTAAATGAAATCTGGATCACATTCCCCGACCCCCAGCCCAATAAGCCACGCACTAAAAAACGTCTTACTTCGCCTCTGTTTCTTGATCGCTACCGAAGAATTGCCGCCCCCGGCTGTATCGTTCACCTGAAAACCGACAACAGTCTTTTTTTCGAATATACCCTTTCGGTAATAGAAGAGCAGAACCTGCCGCTTATCTTCCATTCGTGGGATGTGGATAAAAATCCCGGCGGCGACGATGTGGTGGATATACGCACCCATTACGAAGAGATTTTTCGTGAGCAGGGCGACAAGATCAAATACCTGCGTTTCAGGCTTTGCTAACAACATTTAATGATTCTTAACACTGGCCTGCCCAGCCGCTTCGCCAAAAGATTTTACTTTTGAACATTCGTATTTAGTGAGTTAATAAAGCACATCGCTTGCCTTGACCGAAAATGTTTAACAATTAAAAATATCTGTTTTATGGTAGATCTTAATACGGTATTCCTGGGTCTGAACCTCAAAAATCCCCTGATCGTGGGTAGTTCAGGTCTAACTGATGACGTGAAAAAGCTGAAGGAAATCGAGAAGGCAGGTGCAGGCGCCGTGGTGCTGAAATCCCTGTTTGAGGAAGAGATCATTGCCGAAATGCAAGAAGCCATGCATCGGATGACCGGACGCCCGTTCATGTATCCCGAAACTTTCGATTACATGGATCAGGA
This sequence comes from Bacteroidales bacterium, assembly GCA_046542305.1. Lineage (GTDB taxonomy): Bacteria > Bacteroidota > Bacteroidia > Bacteroidales > 4484-276 > JBKHBQ01. The sequence continues at coordinate 4,306 of JBKHBQ010000185.1, read as the reverse complement.
AGATGATGAGGACAGCCTCAGAAAGTACCTCGGACTGGTGAAAGATGCAAAAGCAAACCTCCACATTCCGGTGATAGCAAGCATCAATTGCGTAACCAGCCAGAAATGGACCCATTTCGCCAAAGAAATTGAAAATGCTGGCGCCGACGCTCTCGAGCTGAACCTGTTTATCTTACCTACAGATTTCGAACGCTCGGCAGCCGAAAACGAACAGCTTTATTTCGAGATTGTGGAAGAAGTGCTGAAGGTAACAAAATTGCCGGTGCTGCTAAAGATCAGCTATTATGCCTCCAATCTCGGGCAGATGATCCAGAAGCTGTCGAATACCGGAATTAAAGGACTTACCCTTTTCAACCGTTTCTACAGCCCTGATTTCAACCTGGAAACCTATCAGGTGGTATCCACAAATGTGCTCAGCCATCCTTCCGACCTGTCGACGTCGCTACGCTGGATTGCCGTAATGGCCGACCGCGTAAACTGCGACCTTGCCGCATCAACAGGTGTTCATGATGGCGAGGCTTTCATCAGGCAGTTGCTGGCCGGTGCCGATACCGTTCAGGTGGTGTCTACGCTGTACAAGCATGGCGTGGAATATATTTCTCAGATACTCGACGACCTGAAACGCTGGATGGACCACGAAGGCTACAGCAGCATTTCCGATTTCCGGGGAAAACTGAGCCAGGCTCGCAGCAGCAATCCGGCCGCCTACGAAAGGCTTCAGTTTATGAAGAGTTTCAGGCATTTTATTTATGAGTAAGAGTGCCACATGCAAAATCTGATTCATCTTTTTTGTCAGGTTTTATGACATTTTTTGGCCTGGCTGACAAAATAACTGTGATTTGATTAGTGGTGCTAATGTGATTTATTTATGGCACAATTTTTCGGAAAGAAATCGCAAAAAAATTCAAAAGCTGAAAAAATTATAAAATAATGAGTGAAACAGTCGAAAAAGTTGATTGCCTGATTATCGGATCAGGACCCGCCGGATACACCGCAGCAATCTATGCCGCCAGGGCAGAGCTTCATCCCGTAATGTATCAGGGCATGCAGCCGGGCGGACAGCTAACCATCACCACCGAAGTAGAAAACTATCCAGGTTATCCCGATGGAGTGCAGGGGCCGGCAATGATGGAGGACATGAAAAAGCAGGCCGAGCGTTTCGGGACGGATATTCGCTGGGGTGAGATCGTGGATGTGGATTTCAGCGAACGACCCTTCAGGGTTAAAGCCGATGATGGTAAGGAACTGCTGGCCAAAACCCTGATTATTTCCACAGGGGCATCCGCCAAATGGCTGGGCCTTCCCTCGGAACAGGAATACAATGGTTATGGTGTGTCGGCATGTGCTACCTGCGACGGGTATTTTTACAAGGGAAAAGTTGTGGCCGTAGTTGGCGGTGGCGACACAGCCGCCGAAGAAGCCACCTACCTGGCCAAACTGGTAAAGAAGGTTTATCTGATCCATCGCCGTGATGAACTCAGGGCTTCCAAAACTATGCAGAACCGGGTATTTAAAACTCCCAACATCGAAATGGTTTGGGATAGCGTTCCCATGGAAATTATCGGTGAGCAGGAAGGTTTTTCAAAAAAGGTTACAGGTGTAATTATCCAAAATGTGAAAACCGGAGAACAGAAAACCCTCGACATAGACGGATTTTTCGTGGCCATCGGGCACAAGCCCAATTCCGACCTTTTCAGGGGCAAACTGGATATGGACGAAACAGGTTACCTGTTAACAGCACACGATTCAACCAAAACAAATATTCCGGGTGTTTTTGCCGCCGGGGATATTCAGGATAAAATTTACAGGCAGGCGGTCACCGCTGCCGGCACAGGATGTATGGCCGCTCTCGAGGCCGAACGTTTCCTGGCTGATCAGGAATAGCAACAGGCAAATATTTTTTTCAATTTGAAGGCTGTCCTTTTTCAGACGGCCTTTTTTACATCCCCAAAATACGTAAGTCATCGGATTATGCAGCTATCATGCTGAACGGTAACGTATCGGATGAAATCACGGAATTCACCGACAACAAAATTAAAGGTACTTTCAGCTTACAGCAAGGAGAACCGGAGGCGGTGAAAGTGCGTGTAACCGATGGCCGCTTTGATGTGAATATTTAAAATTCCACCAGAGGATTACAAGTGAAAAACATGCACTTGCCTGCAGGAAAAAACAAAAGGCTGTCCCGATTGAGACAGCCTTTCCTGTATAGTATTTCAGTTAACAGTTTTTACTGATAATCTTTCACTACCTCGATAAGTTCGGGCAAATCCATGCCGATATTTTTGAGGTGTTCGATTTTCGGGACACCTTCGTTGGTCCATCCTCTGCGCAGGTAAACTGCATTGATCAGGTGTTCGTACTGTTCCTCGCGGTATTTGCGGAGAATGGCCATTTTTTCTTCGGTGGATTTTCCGGCGGGATCCACGCCGAGGGTGTCTTTCAACTGCTTATCATAGCGTTCGAACCTCGATTCGTACTCTTCGATGGTTACAGGTCCGGCGGCGCGATACGGCTGTGCATCATGCACACGGCGGCCATATCCGCGTCTCAGGTTGAAGATACGCTGGAAGTTGTAAACCCTTTCACTCTGGCGGATCATTTCTTCCTTGTCGAATGGCAAACCGGTAACAGCCTTGAAGATGGTCACATAGTTATCAACATGCTCGGGCACTTTGGCCGGTTCATCGGTTTCGGCATTGTTTTCGGGCTCCACATCATTCCACGGAAGCTTACACAATCCCACCAGCCCAAACCAGGTGCGGAACATCGGGAAATAGTGCAATGCTTCGGCTTTGTCTTCGAAGGTGGGAATCTGGTTATTCACCATATCCATAAAGATCAGCCAGGCTTCGTCGTGCTGAGGGCCTTTGTTGGTCATAGCAAATCCGCCCTGCTGCGCCAGCGATTCCTTGGATACGTATTCAGAATATTCAAGACCTTTTACTTCCATGCCGATATCCTGCAGGAATTTCGGGTCACCCCAGCCTTTTTCGATAAATATTTCTTTCATCTTGCGGATACCAAGGCCGGCGGTTACGCCGAATCCTTCGCCGCGGGAAAGCTGATGCATCAGTTCCATGGCGGCATCGGCATTGCCGAAATTAAGTTCCAGCCCGCCGGTACGTTCTTTATTAAGAATACCTGCTTCGTAGCATTCCATCACGAAGGCAACAATGGTTCCCCAGGTAATGGTGCAGATGCCGTAGGTATCGCAATAAAAATTGGCTTCGATGATGTAGTCGGGATCGAAAATACCACAGTTCGATCCAAGACCCCCAGCGTTTTCATATTCAGGTCCGTCCACAATTACCTTTTGCCCTTTGTACGGTCCGGTGCTTAATTGGAATTCATCCACACCTTTGGCGCAGGCCATGTTGCATCCGATCCAGCAGCCGTCGGGGATGCCCTGGGTAAATTTTGACTTCCAGACTTCAGAGTGAATGCGATCGGCATTGGGATGGCTGCCGTATTTGTAATTATTTACGGGAAGCAGATCGTAGTCGTTCATGATGTTCACCAGGTGTGCCGTGCCTTTTGTGCGCATTTCAGCCTGTGAATCGTCGAGCTCACGCATTTCCTTGTTGAACCGCTTACCGCGTTCCATAATCGCCTGCAGATCCACTACATTGTTCAGGTTACCTTTAACGCCCGGGATTTTGCACACGATGGCTTTAATCTTTTTATCGCGGAATACAGTTCCGATTCCACCGCGGCCGGCCTGCTTCAGTCGGACCAGTTTTCGCTTTGGATCGTAGAAGGTGAAGTTGAGCATTCCGATATTGGAATGATCGGCAGCCGAACCTGTAGCCACCACGCCGATGTTTTTCTTGTCTTTATCGTCGTCGGCATACATGTCGGTAAGCACCTCGCCCAAAATGTGGCTGTCCTTAACGTCGATGTAGGGTGCTTCGTTGATTTCCACCCTGTGGTTCACGCCATCGATGTAGATGATCACATCCTTGTCGGCTTTGCCCTGGATTTCGATGGCATCGAATCCGGCAAATTTCAGGAAAGGACCAAAGAATCCACCCACATTGCTGTCGATCGGAATGTCGGTTTGGGGAGACAATGAAACGCAGATGGATTTTCCTGTTCCGGAATACTGGGTAATTCCGCCGATAGGCCCGGAGGAAATATTGATCTCGTTTTCAGGATCGTTCCATTTGGTATCGGGTTTTGTGGCATCCCACAGCAGTTTCAGTCCATATCCGCGGCCACCGATAAATTTCTCCTTCATCAGTTGCGGTACATCTTTTTCAAGGATTGCATTTTCAGAAAGGTTCAGATACAGGATTTTATCCGT
>JBKHBQ010000184.1:0-8002 GCA_046542305.1 Bacteroidales bacterium | reverse complement strand
GGCACAGCACAATATTCGGCCCCTACTTCGTGTCGGGGGCCTTTGTTGCCGGTTCGGCAGCAGTGATTATTGCCATGTACTTTTTCAGAAAACGGCAAAAATTGCAGGACTACCTCACCGACCGGCACTTCAACAACATGAACAAACTGCTGGTGCTCACCGCCATTCTGTATCTCTACTTCAACATCAACGAATACCTCGTGCCGGGCTATACCTGGGAAAGGCTGGATGGTGCGCACCTCACAGAATTGTTTTTTGGTCACGAAGCAGCATTATTCTGGTTTACCCAGATATTTTGCCTGCTCATCCCGATCATACTGCTGCTGTTCAAGCCCATGCGCAAACCGCTGCCCAGCATGATCATTGCCATGTTTGTGCTGGTGGGAGCCTGGATCAAGCGAATCCTGATCGTCATCCCGACGCAGTTCAACCCGCAGTTTCCCATTCAGAACGTGCCGGCGCACTGGATGCATTATGTACCCACTTACACCGAGATCATCATCACCCTGGCTACCTTCGCCGGCGCGCTGCTCATTATTACCCTGCTGGTAAGGGTGTTTCCGGTGGTACCTATCTGGGAAGTGGCCCACGAACGCGGAATTCACAGGATTTTTAAAAAGGATCAAACTCAATAAAGATCAACAGCATGAAATCGAAATATAAAACCGGAATACTGATCATCGCGTTCTTATTCGCCAATCTGATGGCGGTGTCGCAGGATTTTGCGCCATGGCCGGTACCGGATGAAGCAGCAGCCGTAGAAAACCCGGTTCCTGCAGATAAAGCCTCCCTTGAGGCCGGCAAAAAACTGTACGACCTGCAGTGCAAATCCTGCCATGGCGATGAAGGCAAGGGCGACGGACTTATTAAGTCTGCCAGTCTGGTTTCTGAAGAATTCAAGCAGCAATCCGACGGCGCAATTTTTTATAAACTACAGGAAGGCCGCGGACAGATGCCCAGTTTCGCTGCACTTCCGGATGAGCAGCTTTGGAACGTGATCAATTATATGAGGACACTGGAAAAGATGCGTGAAGGACTGGTGAAGAAAAATGCACAGATTGAACTGTTCTTCAACGAGAAAGGCGAATACCGGGAAGCTACCGCCCGGGTGATGCAGGTTTCGGATACCACCGAACCACAGCCGGCCGGCAACCTCAGGATTGAATTCTTTGTTCAGCGATATTTTGGCGACCTGCCCGTGTCGAACAACGAAAGCCATTACACCGATGAAAGCGGCGAGGTTACGGTTCAGTTCCCCAACGATATCATTGGTGACGAAAACGGCGACCTTATCGTGATTGCCCGCACCGACGACATGGATTTCAATCAGGCCGAAGCTGCCGAGGTCATCACCTGGGGATTGCACAATCCAAAAAACTATTGGACCGAAAGACGTTCGCTATGGAAAAACAATGAATATGTCCCGGTATGGCTTATCATTACGTTCTTCGGTGGTGCGCTCACGGTTTGGGCGGTGATTATTTACGTGGCCCTGCTGATTAGAAAAATTAAACTGGAGGGCGACAGGGTGCTTAAGGAGGAAGCGTAAAGCATTTTGATCAATAAAATTCTGAAAGCCGGCTTCATGTGAAAACCGGCTTTTTCTATTTGAAGTTCATAAATTTCTTTCGAAATGAAATATCAAAGCAGGCTGTCGATGGAAAACAGGATCAGCACCAGCATTAAAAACAAATTGATTTGCATAAAAGCTTTTCGAAGGTTGAATTCATTTTTGCGCATTAGCTGAAAAAAGGTCACCACCAGCCAAAGGGAAGAAACCAGCAGCGCACCGATGATCACTTTAGAAGAGATTACCCCCATTACCGGAATCATGATAACGGCAAATGCTGTGGCCAGAATCCATACAAAAATCAGTTGTTTGAGCTGGCTTTCCGAAAAAATTGAGGTCAGCGAGGAAAAACCTGCCACCTCATATTCCTTTCCGAATTTGAGCAGTAGCAGGATAAAGTGCGGCACCTGCCAGATGAACAACAGTGATGCGATGACCACGATCACCGGATCAAACACGTACCCGCCGGCGGCTGTCCATCCGATCATCGGCGGGAAAGCTCCTACAAAGGCTCCCGCCAGTACCGCAAAAGCGGTAACCCGTTTCATCGGGGTGTAAATGCCGTTGTACCAGAAAAGCGTAAGCAAACCTATCAGGCAGGCGGTGATGCCGGAACCAAAATACAGGATGGCTGCACCGGCAGCCGAGGTAAGAATGGCAAATACCAGCGTGGCCGCAGCCGAAAAGCGCCCGCTTGGGATGGGACGGTTCATGGTGCGCCGCATTCTGGCATCGTAGCGATGCTCCTGAAACTGATTCAGAGCTGCCGAACCGGAAGCCAGTACAAAAACACCGAGCGTGGAAATCCATGCCCCGGCATCGAAGGCGCCATTGTACACCAGATAGCCCGTTAACGAACTGATCGATACCGCAAAGGGTATTTTAATCTTGCTCAGTTCGGCAAACAAACGGAACGATCTGGTTACGGCATTATTCATTACTTCCCAGCGACTTAATATATTCAATAATATGATTCATTTCTTCTTCGGAGATCTGCCCTTCGTAGGAAGGCATCAATCCTTCGTTGAAACCGACCACCACCTGGGCGTCCGGCTCATAAATCGATTCCCTGATGTAATCGGCATCCACCGTCACGGTTTGCTGCTCTCCATTCTCGATCACTTCACGCTGCTCGCCCCAGATGCCCTTAAAGCTGTTTGCCACCAGTTTGGTGCCATCGGACGAGTGGCACGCAACGCAACCATTCATTTTAATTATGTTGAAACCGGCATCCACCTTATCGAGCTCACTTTCGCCTTCAGGGGTTTCCATCCACTCGTCCCATTCCTCATCACTAACCACTTCCACAGTAGTAAGCATGTAAGCATGCCGCAACCCGCAATACTCGGCACAAAGCAGATCGTACGAACCCTCATGATTGGCAGTGAACCACATGTAATTATTCCGTCCCGGAACCACATCCTCCTTCACCCTGAAAGCAGGAATGTAAAGGCTGTGCAACACGTCTACCGAAATCAGGTCGAGTTTCACTGGCTGGCCCTTGGGCATTATCAGTTTGTCACTCTTTTTTCCATTTGCGTATTCAAAAGTCCAGCTCCACATTCTGGCAATGGCTTTTACAGGGATGGCGTCGTCGGGCACATTACGCATGGGAGCAAATCCGGCCCAGCCGTAATAAAACATCACCAGCACCAGCACCAGCGGAATCGCCGTCCAGATGATCTCCAGTTTCACGCTCCCAGTAATTGAGGTATCCGCGATAGGATGCCTTTTTTTATTGTACCTGATTACAAAATAAACCATCACTACCGTGATCCCAATCAGGAAAAACAACGATATCCCCAGAATTACGTAAAACGCCAGATCGACACCTTCGGCAAAATTTGATGCTCCACTCATTTGATTTGGTTCTTAGTATTTTAAAAATAAAGATAATCAGAAAACAAAAAGACCATTAAAGCGATAAACAGCACCGTCACTCCGATGACGATGGAGCGCAAAAACAGGTTCTCGAACCTGAGGTGCATAAAATAGGTCACCACCAGATAAGTTTTAATGGTAGCCACCACCAGTGCCACCACCACGGTCAGCGCCCGGAAATCGAATGCTGCAATTTCGATGGTGATCAGTGTAAAGATCAGCAGATCGATCCAGACCAGGATGTTGAATTTGTAATCGACTATATGTCCATTATGCTCTTCTGCCATATGACTCATTTTTTTTTTGATCAGATAATTAAATAGAACAACGGAAACAGGTAAATCCAGATCACATCCACCAGGTGCCAGTAAAGGCCGCCATTTTCGAGGTATACAAATCGGTCTTTGTTGATGGTGCCTTTTTTGATGTACCATGCGATGACCAGCAACAGGATGGCACCAACAATCACGTGAATGGCATGCAACCCGGTCATAAAGAAATACAGGTTGAAAAACTGTGCTTCGCCGTGGCTGAGTTCTTTGTAATGCTCCTGCCCGGGAAACAACCCATGCTCGTATTTGGAGAGCCACTCAAAATACTTGTTTACCATAAATGCCAGCGCAAATCCTATGGTGGCCAGGATAAGGTAAATGGATTTTTTAATCTCTCCTTTCTGAATTGCCGTGATCGATAAAGCCACCGTCAGGCTGCTGGTGAGCAGAATTACAGTGTTGATGGCACCTACAATTAAATTCAGCTCAGCCGATCCTTCATGAAAAGCCTCCGGATGCATAAAGCGGTAAGTGGCATACACGATGAAGAGCCCACCGAACAAAAGCAATTCGGTAAACAGGAACAACCACATGCCCAGCTTTTTTCCGTAGGCATCGAAATGTACCGGGTGGTCGTGAGATACTGCTTCTGTGCTCATGCTTCAATTATTTATTTGATGCTTTTTTGATGTAATCTTCGTAATTGGTGTAGTCGTATGGTCCTTGTGTAACTTCCGGTGTTTTTTCAAAATTGTAGAGGGTTGGCGGAGATTGTGTGTGCGTCCAGTCGAGTGTTACTGAATTCCAGGGATTGGGCGGTGCTTTCGGCCCCTTGCGTCCCCTGATCAGGTTGGTAATGATGACGATCAGCCCGATGGCAAGCACCCACGAACCTACTGTAGATATCTGGTTGGGGAGCGTAAATTCGGGCAGGTAATCATAGTACCGGCGCGGCATACCCATGATTCCGAGTACCAGCATCGGGAAATAAACCAGGTTAAAGCCGATAAAGAAAATGGTAAACCCGATGTTGGCCCATTTCACATTGTACATTCTTCCAAAAATTTTAGGGTACCAGAAGTAAATCGCTCCCAGGAAGCCGAATCCGGTTCCGCCGAACATCACATAATGGAAATGACCCACCACGAAATAGGTGTCGTGTACGTGAATATCGGTGGCCAGCGCTCCCACTACCAGGCCCGTGAGGCCGCCGATGGTAAATTGGAAAATAAATGCCAGGGCATATAAAAGCGGTGTTTTCACGTCGATGGCGCCTTTGTACAGTGTCGCCACCCAGTTGAACACTTTCACGGCGCTGGGAATAGCCACAAGGAACGTCAGGATAGAGAAGATCACCCGCGCAGGGCCGCTCATCCCCGATGTAAACATATGGTGCCCCCAAACGAAATAACCGATAAAGGCAATGGCAATGCTGGAGTACACAATTATTTTATATCCGAAAATCGATTTCTTGACAAACACCGGGATGGTTTCCGAAACCACCCCCATGGCCGGCAACACCATAATATATACCGCAGGATGCGAATAAATCCAGAAGAGGTGCTGGTACAAAACCGGGTCGCCGCCCAGAGCAGGGTCGAACAGTCCGATGCCCAGCGATCGTTCGGCCACGATCATCAGCAGGGTGATCCCCACGATCGGGGTGGCCAACACCTGAATCCATGAAGTGGCATACAGTGCCCACGGAAACAGCGGCATTCTGAACCACGTCATCCCCGGTGCACGCATCTGGTGCATGGTCACAATAAAGTTGAGGCCCGTCAGAATGGACGAAAAGCCAAGTACAAAGGCAGCCAGCACAGCCACCGTAACGTTGGTGCCCGTCTTTACGCTATAAGGAGCATAAAAGGTCCAGCCGGTATCGGCAGGGCCTTCGCCGAAGAGCAGCGTGGATAGGGCAAGCGCTCCGCCGAGCATATAAAGGTACCACGATAGCAGGTTGATCCGCGGGAAGGCCACATCGGGTGCACCGATCATCATTGGTAGGGCGAAGTTGCCGAAAATGGCCGGAATGCCCGGGATGATGAACAAGAAGATCATGATGACCCCGTGGAGGGTAAACACCTCGTTATAGGTCTGCGGATCCATGATGGTCTGCCCCGGAGCAATCAGTTCGAGGCGCATGAGCAGGCCCAGGATAAAGGCCACCACAAAAAAGGCCGAAATGGTGTAAAGGTAAAGCAGGGCAATGCGCTTATGGTCGTGGGTTGTGAGCCACGACAGAATGCCCTTTTTCACATCGTAGAAATCAACGTACGATTGCGACTGTGGTGTAGCTGTCATTTCCGGATAGGTTTATGATTATGCAGATTTATGAACTAGTCTTTTGCGTTTGCTGAGGATCAGATAGAGCAGAAGCCCGACGGCAAAAACCAGGATAATGGTTCCGGCCACCTTTGTAATGTTAAATACATATTTCTTCCCTTCCGGATCGTAGCTGAAGCAATAGTTTAATATTTTGTTGATGGTGGGGCCGGAACGTCCTTCGGCGGCCTCCACAATCGCCATCTTCAAATCAAAAGGCAGGAAGTAAGTGCCGTACAGGTAGCGTGTAATCTTCCCTTCGGGGCTCAGTACCATGATGGCGGCAGCGTGGATAAAATCGTTGCCTTCGCGTTTAAAACGATAACCCATGCTGTTGGTAAGTTTATGAATGCTGGCGCTGTCGCCGGTCATCCATTGCCAGTGGCTTTCGTCGATCTCCTTCCTTACCTGCTTTACATAATTCTTCTTCTTCGATTTGGCAAGCTCAGGGGTTTCCAGTTCATTAAAACTGACGGTAAGCACCTGGTAATCCTTTCCCAGTTCGAGGTCGGTTTTACCAATCACGTCGGCAATCCCGTCCAGCAGCGGACTGCAAATGCCCGGGCAGGTAAAATACACCATCGTAACAATGGTGGGTTTATCCACCATGTTCTTAAAATTCACCAGCTCACCTTCCTCGTTGTAGAAATACACGCTGTCAGGAACGTACTGATCAAGTTTTTCATAAATGCCGAGCAGCTCGCCGGTGCTGTCCACAGCGTAATCTGCCTGTGCATGAAGGGTGTTTGTAAAAATAAAAAACAGTCCAAAAAGCGTTAGTACCTGAAATCTCATAGATTAGATCATAATTTAATCAGTTGAGTACTGAAATACTGCTCAAAAATAGGTAAAATAATTACATTACAAAATCATTATTCGCTCGGATTGTTCATTCCGGATAAAAATTTGACCAGAGCGGATATTTTGTGTGAACAAAGCCAGCCAAAAAGCAAACCCGGATTTTTATCCATTTTTTGTCTGCGCACATAGCGGATTGAAAAATACTGTTTTAAGAATTTTTTAATGCAGGAGCGCAGCCTGAAACACAAAAATATATTTGTTTAGGATTTGTTAAAAATCTCAAAATACCTCCATTTAGACGCACTCTAAATTTATATTAAAGTATTTTTGGTCTTAAATTTTTAATTAATATTGGAAATTAAAATTCAGATTAATCTCTAACCTTTACCTTGATTAATATGAAATTATTCTTTACCAGAGTCTTCGTCATCATTTTCATCGTTACGGCAATCTGGTCCTGTGCCGGAAATTCAGGATCACAGGAAACTTCCGAAGACGCCAGCGAACAGGTAAACTTCGATCCGGCAAACCTCAAAACCATCGAAATTGAGGTACACGGCATGACCTGCAGCGGATGCGAACGCACCGTCCAGACGGCTGTCGGGCAACTGGCCGGCGTAAAAGAAGTAAAAGCCTCACATACCGATTCCACGGCGGTGGTAACATTCGACAAAACCAAAACCTCATTTGCAGAAATGCAGGCTGCCATTAACGATAAAGGCTACACAGCCATCGACTTTGAAGAGGTTCCCCGCTAACCGGTTCAATCAGCAAATTCTCAAAATCAGATAGAAATGAAAAAATTATTACTCTCCCTGATGCTTGCAGTCATATTGATGGGGTGCACACAGCAATCCGATGAAATTGCTGAACTGGAACAACAGGCACAGCAAACCGAAATCCGCGACGGGATGTTCATCCATGTCACCAGTGCCGATCCGCATCGTGTGCTGATGGCCCTGAAAATGGCAGAGATGATTTCAGAAGATCATGATGTGCTGATGTATTTCGACATCGAAGGTGTGGAGGTACTGGTAAAAGATGCACCCGACCTGAGCTACGCACAATTTCCGGGATCGCACGGGCAATTGAAAAAACTCATCGAAAAAGGCATTATTATTCAGGCCTGTCCGGGCTGCCTCGAAGCCGCAGG
>JBKHBQ010000183.1:0-8038 GCA_046542305.1 Bacteroidales bacterium | reverse complement strand
ATGCGCCGGCACTGCTCCCCGATTTGATAACCCATTTTATAGATCAGCTCATTGTCCTGAATGGCTCCGAGCGTCATTTGTTCGGGGAAATCCATTACACTGTCGAGGCGCATCCCCAGCCCCCATTCGGCGTCGATGGAGACGAGGAGCGGAGTTTTTGCCACCCGCTGCCAGTGGTTGGTTAGTTCGGCCTGCTGTTGAGGACTGCCCTGGAAAAATGTTAATCCGCCTATATTGTACTTCATGATCAGCCGGCTGATGCTGTCGTAGTATTCCCGGTTCTTGTTGGAATAGGTTCTGATCATCAGCAATTGGGCAATCTGCTCATCCATACTGAGGGTATTGAATACCGAATCCACCCAGACTTTTTGCTGACTTGTGCTGATGTATGGTTTATCAGAAAATACTTGATTCTGCTGTGCAAACGAACCAGGCACAGTGCTCGCGTAAAAAGTAAAAAGCAGTATAATTGAAGAAATCACCCTCATTGATTCCCGGTTTTTGTTTGTAATAGGGATAAACCGGCAATGTCCCGAAAAATTGCACAAAAATAAGAAACCGGCACCAAAAGCCTCTGATACCGGTAGATAATTTTTTTTTGAAAGCGCCTGGCTACCTGCGCAGAATCGAAGCCACCTCGTGTGCGATGCGGCGGTTGTAGTCGAAGGCGATATTCTGGTAATTCACCAAATCGACGATGGTACCGATAAAGCAAAGTCCGGCGGTAAAAAAGTAAAGCAGGCCAAGCCCGATTTGTTCGGTAATAAAACGTTGTATTCCGGCAAGGCCGATAAAACCGAGCAGGGTAGTAATTAAAATGATATTTGGATCGCGGCGGCGGGAGCGGTAGATATTTGCAAAATCGCGCGCCTCATCCTCTGTTAAATCCTTAAAAAGATCATTAAGGAAATACAATTCGTTTCCCTGCACTTCGGGCAGGTATTTCAATACGGTATTCATAGCTGATGTGTTTTTGGATGACTGAATTTAATCGAATTTGTAATCAGGATAAATATGCGGTGAAGAATTACAATCAGTGCAAAGATTCCAAAGGGATGCATGCTAAGCGATTCCAAAATATTCCCGTGAAGGGCCAGCGAGCAGGAACGTCCCAGGCCGCAACCCGGGCAGTGATCGATTCCGAGGTTTTGCAGCGGGCAGAGGCTAAAATGTGACTCACCCGGCCTGATCATGAACAAAGCAAGGATAGCGGAAATCCAGAAAATCAATTCCAGGTTTTGATAAAGCCATTTGGTGATATGCTTCAATCTATTCGCCAAGTGTGAATATTTTCTTTTTAACAAAGATAAAAACTTTCTATCCCCGGCGCCACCCTGCAATGTAATGTAAGATAATGAGCCTGCAACTGCATATTTTTCAGGATTCACACAATGTTTACCTCGGGTTCGAGCAGAATACCGAAGCGCTTGTGCACCGAATCCTGAATTTTTTCAGCAAGCCTGAGGATATCTGCTCCGGTGGCGTTTCCGTAGTTTACCAGCACCAGCGCCTGAGATTTCCACACCCCGGCGTCGCCTTCGCGATAACCCTTCCAGCCGAGGGTATCGATGAGCCAGCCGGCAGCCAGTTTCGTATGATATTCATCCGCTTCATAGGCTACCATCTGCGGAAATTCCGCCTTTAATTCTTCAGCCGTTTTTTTTGGAACAAGAGGATTTTTGAAGAAACTGCCAGCGTTGCCCACCACTTCAGTATCAGGAAGCTTGCTGCTGCGGATATTACACACCGCCTGTCCGATGGACTGAACCGAGAACTCATCCACCCCCATTTTTTCGAGTTCCGATTGAATAGCTCCGTACGTGGTATTGAATTCAGGGTTTTTCCGCAGCCGGTAAGTCACACGCAACACGATCCAATTGCCGCGTTCCTCAGTCTTGAAAATACTATCGCGATAGCCAAACCTGCATGCTGCCGCATCGAATTGCCTGATTTCCCCGTTGTGAATATTCAGGGCTTCCAGTTCTTCAAATACATCTTTCTGCTCTACGCCATAGGCTCCGATATTCTGGATCGGCGCCGCTCCGGTGTTGCCCGGTATCAGCGACAGGTTTTCGACCCCGCCGAGATTATTCCGGATGCAACTGGTCACAAATTCATGCCAGTTAACCCCTGCAGCTACCTGCAGCCACACATAATCCTGATCCTCCTTAGCTTTCGTGATTCCCTGTGTTTCGAGTTTAAAAAGTATTCCTTCGAAATCGCGGGTAAACAGCACATTACTCCCTCCATTCAGGATCATCAGGTTTTCGCGGCGACTGGCATAGTTCCGGATAAATCCGGTTAAGTCACCGGCATCCTTCACAATAGCAAAGCGGGAAGCTCTGGCTTTCACACCAAAAGTATTGTATGTTTTGAGCTGAACGTTCTCCTGTATGTTCATATGTGTGCAAGCTTATTAAAATTCCCGTAAAAGTACCCAGAAAAACAAAACCCACATTATCTTACCTGAAGCTATCACTCTACAATAAAAGGATAGCGCCGGTTTCAGCCGAAAAAAAAGAGCGTTTTAAGGGCCAAAATATCATATTCATTAACAATAAATTATGATTATTTAATAGAATTTTCTATCGTCATCCTTTTATAATCCGTTCAAAATACTAATATTTGTACTTCATTTTAACAAATGACATCTTTAACAATTAAAAGGAGATTACATTATGAGAAAATTTTTTGCATTACTTCTGATTGCTGGCTTTTTAAGCAGCTGTGGCGCATTTGTAGGTGCGCCTGTAACAGGTTTCCTCTACACTGACGTGAAAGCTCCGTTGGCTGTTACAAGCAACACGGGATCGAGCAAAGTTGGAACCGCCAAAATGCAGTCGATCCTTGGCCTCATTGCTACAGGTGACGCCAGTATCGAAGCTGCTGCAAGGTCTGCTGGTATCACTAGTATTCACCACGTTGATTACGAAGCAAACAGCATACTCGGAATTGTAGCCAGCTTCACTGTAGTTGTTTACGGTGAATAAACGGTTGCGAGTTTTCTTTTCGTAACCCATAAGGCTTACCGGGAGGAATTTGGACCGCAGTTCAGGTTTCTCCCGTTTTTGTTTGATCAAAACAACATGAACATGCGGATTAAATACCTGATACTTCTCGGGCTGATCACCACAATGGTTGCATGCGGTGAGCATCAGCCCAGTGTGCCTGTCGGGCTGCAAACCGATGTTGCAGCAACGGAAGCCGATGTGATGGATTTTGATGATTACGCTGACAACCTCTTCGACTCTATCGTCAGGCTTAAGGCGACCTCCCATTTTCAGGGCAAGGCACTCGTCCTGTTCGATACCATTTACACCTCCGTGGTAGGCGACCTCGACCCCATCGCCGTGATCAAGATCATTAAGCACGGTGATTTCGAAATTATCGACATGAAGGAACGTGAATACCATGCACTGTTTCTAAAAAGAAAAGACAGGTATATTTATCGTGAAATTGTGCCAGAGGATCTCGAAAAGCAAAGCATTCTCATCGATGTGATTCATTCAGATTCGGCCCTGATCGCAGACTATTATCATAACGACAAACTTTTAGAAATCATCAATCCATGAATCGACTGAAATCTGCCGGCCTGTTTTTGATTTTCGCCGTGGTCCTTTCGCTTTCCGCAGGTGCGCAGAAGCTTGATAAATACTATTCCAGGCACACCCAGGAAGGCGGCGATCTGTTTTTCTTTTATCCAAACGAAGACTTCGAATGCAGCGAAAACCACAGCGAGCTGGCTTTTGATATTTCGTACCGGCACGGCAACGACAGCGCCATCCTCAACTATACCTATCACTGGAAAGCGGCCAATCCGGCAGATTCGATCAATATCGAAATAAACGGCTACCGGATTAAAGCCGCAGCCAAAAAGCTGTTTATGGATTTCGAAAAAAAGATGTGGGTGCACCGGTACAGTTCAAAGATCGGTTTCGATGATCTGGAACGCTTCATCATTGCCGAAAGCCCCCCCGAAATCCGCATCAGCACAGAACAGGATGAGCTTGTTTTCGCGGCGCCCGGTCGGAAATGGGATAAATATGCCGAAGCCGGAGAAAAGATCATTTACATTATCAGGAATGAATGATCGCTTGTGACCGTAAATGACAAGTTATTCATGTATGGGAAGTTCAAAATGAAAAACAGGATCATTCGTTTGTTGCTGGCATGGAATTATTCGCTTTTGTTTTTCGTGCTTATGTTTCTGTACGGTATACCACTGTTACCTTCCGGTGTTGAAAGCCACGCATACAATATCTGCCTAACCCTGATATTTATCCTGTCGGCACTGAACATCGAAAGATATAAAAACACCATCCTCACCGCATCGATGATTTCCCTGGTTCTGCTCTGGATTTCCATTTTGTTTCGTTTCGACATCCTGATCTGGTTATCGAGAATAGCAGGCGTGGCGTTTTTTTGCGCCATCGTTTTCAGCTTCATCGCTACCATTTCACGATCCCTAACGGTGAATCAAAAGGTGATTCTCCAATCCATCAATGGATATTTACTATTAGGTATTATGTATTCGCTGATTATCGGGCTGCTGGTCAGCATCAATCCCAATACCCTGAACTTTCCCGAGGGAGATATGGTTTCGGGGTACGACGCCGGCAGTTTCAGCAGCTTTGTATATTTTGTGCTGATAACGATATCCACAGTCGGATACGGCGATATTGTGCCGGGCACACCCATTGCAAGGTCATTGGCGACATTTATCAGCATTTCGGGTCAGCTTTACATTGCCATCATCATTGCCTTGCTGGTTGGTAAATTTGCCGGCCGGCAAAAATATTCAGGTATCAATCAACAATCTACAAATGAATAAACACATTGCGTTGGCCGTTTTATTAATCGCAGCCGGCTTTTTTATACAGGGCTGCTCTTCAAAAATTAATGTTTCCTATGCTTATGACAAGGAAGCGGATTTCAGCAAATATCAAACGTATTCCTTTTATGGCTGGGCCAAAGGTAGTGAGCAGGTGATAAACCGGTTTACCCAGGAATCCGTCGAGAATGCCGTAGCCAACGAACTGAATGCACGCGGTTTGAAATATGTTCAGAAAGGCGGGGATCTTACGGTTTCGCTGTTCATTCAATTCGACCAGAAAAAAGGCGTTACACCTTACACCGAGCACTATGGCGCCGGGCCCTATGGTTATCGTTACGGTCCGGGCTGGGGATGGGGTTATGGCTACACCACCACACGCTACCAGGAATACGATTACGTGGTGGGAACGCTGGTGATCGATATTTTCGACCATCAGGCACGGGAACTGATCTGGCAGGGCGTAGGGTCGAAAACCGTGGATGAAAACCCCAACAACCGGGAATACGGAATTAAAAAGGCGGTAAACGACATCATGCAAAACTACCCGGTAAAACCAGAAAAGCCCAACCGACCAACCAGCCGGGGATAAAAATATGCCATTTTACTGCTGGGTAAAAGGCAGCGAAGATCTTATCGAAATTCGATAAGGAACGCATTGATAATGCTGTTGCCGATGAACTTCCGCAACGCGGCCTGAGCCGGGTTGAAGAGAATCCCGCTCTGATGGTTTCGCTTTTTATTAAATCCGATGAGGAAGAAGGCGTGAAACACGAAGAAATTTCCGGCAGAACCGAAATAACGGCTACTGGCCGTACATTTCCCTTGCACCATGTATGCCGCCGATCACCATTTGTGTAGCAATCACCGCCAGGATGAGCCCCATGATGCGGGTGATCACATTCAGCAGGCCCGGCCCCAGAATGCGTATCAATCGTTCACCTGAAATAAACATCAGGTAAGTGATCAGGCAAAGCAAAGCAAAAGCAATGATAACGATGAGAATATGTGAAAAATCGGGACTGGCACCCACAAAATTCATGGCGGTGGATATGGTGCCGGGCCCTGCAAGTATCGGGATGGCCAGCGGCGAAATGGCAATGTTGGTTTCGTTGTTTTCAAACTTTTCCCTGATTTCCTGCTTACGCTCATCTGAAGGATGGTGGACGGGCGTTTCCTTCCCCTGAATAAGATTATACCCCACCAGGAACAATAAAATTCCGCCGGTGATTTTAAATGCAGGTAAAGTAATGCCAAACAAGCTGAAAATAAAATGTCCCAAAACACAAAATGCTGCCACAATAATGAACGCATACAACAGCGAGTTGAATGCGATGAGTTTTTTCTGCTTGCTGTCGACCGACTGGGTTAATCCGATGAAAATCGGAGTATTGGCAAAGGGATTCATGATGGCGAAAAGCCCCATGAAAACAGTTGCCGAAAAGAGAATCATTTCGTGCATGGCTATGTTGAAGTATTGTTTCCTGATCCGGAATTACGGGAATAGTCCCGTCAGCTTCTGTGCTGATAAAAAAATGCGTCTAAAATTTAACGATGTTGAGGAAGCCCATAAATGCCAGCGAAAGAATACCTGCCACAACCAGTGCGATTGGCATTCCACGCATCCCCTTGGGAACATCCATCAATTCGAGGTGCTCGCGCAATCCTGCAAACAACACCAGCGCCAGGGCAAAGCCAATGGAATTGCCAATGGCATATACCGTGCCTGCCACCAGGTTGTATTCGCGCTGCATGATCAGCAGGGCCACACCCATGATGGCACAGTTGGTGGTGATCAGAGGGAGAAAAACGCCCAAGGCCTGGTACAACGGAGGGCTCACCTTTTTCAGGATGATTTCCACAACCTGCACCAGTGATGCGATTACCAGGATAAATGAAATGGTTTGCAGAAACCCCAGGCCGAACGGATTGAGGATGTAATGCTGAATAAGCCAGGTAACGATGGATGCAATGGTCATTACAAACAAAACCGCGCCACTCATTCCCGCAGCCGTCGAGAGCTTACCCGACACACCAAGAAAGGGACAAATACCCAGAAAGTTGGCCAGCACGATGTTGCTGACAAGAACCGAACCGATGATTATGATGATGTATTCCATGTTCAAAAAAAATGTTTCCGGTTAAGCTTTACGTACAACACGATTAATAAATGCGATCAGAAATCCGAGGGCGATAAACGCACCCGGAGGCAGGATGAATACCAGAATGCCGTCGGTGTCTAACAGTTTCATTCCGAAGAAGGAATAATTGCCAAACAATTCGCGAACCGCACCCAAAATGGTAAGCGCCATGGCAAAACCAAGACCCATCCCCAGCCCGTCAATAATGGAAGAAACCAGGTTCTGACGCGAAGCAAAAGCTTCGGCACGGCCCAGCACCACACAGTTCACTACGATGAGCGGGATAAAAATACCGAGCTGTTCGTGTAACGCAGGAGCATAACCGGCCATGACCAGGTCGACAACAGTTACGAACGATGCGATCACCACGATAAAGGTGGGTATTCTTACTTTATTTGGGATCAGGTTTTTGATGAGTGAAATCACAACATTCGCCATAACCAGTACAAAGGTGGTGGCAAGCCCCATACCCAGTCCGTTAATTGCCGAACTGGTTACGGCCAATGCCGGGCACATCCCCAGCAGCATCACAAATACCGCATTCTCCTTAAAAAATCCTTTCGAAAAATTTAGCCATTGATTCATTGCTGCTCCCCCTTAGTTTTGTTGGTTTTTCGTTTTTTCAAAGGTATTGTAAGCCTGGTCCACGGCATCACAAAAAGCCCTGGAAGTGATGGTAGCTGCAGTGATGGCATCAATTTCGCCGCCGTCTTTTGTCACCTGCAGTTTGGAAGAGGCCGGGTTTTTTCCCACGAACTGGTCCTTAAAGAACGGCTCGGCCATTTTGGTTCCCAGACCCGGGGTTTCTTTTTGCTCGAGCACTTCGATGTTGGTGATGGTACCATCGGGTTTGAAGCCCACAAGCACCCTGATCAGTCCGCTGTAGCCCTGGTAGGTAAAAGCATTTACAGCCACACCTACTTCCTGCTGGTCTTTAAATCCCTTAAATATACTCACCGAATCGGTGCCTTCCGCTACCTGCACTTTCTGCTCCTGCAATTCGGTAAATCCGGGCATCACCTGCTTTATGGCTTTTTCCTGCTTTATGCGCTGCACTTCGGCAATG
>JBKHBQ010000182.1:0-8041 GCA_046542305.1 Bacteroidales bacterium | reverse complement strand
ATCTTTGCCAGACGGTGTGGACAATCAATTGCTTAGTGGAGGGTAGATCAAAATGTGCAGTAACTAAACGATTGCGGGGTTTGGTTACTGCAAAAGTGGATAATCGCTGTCAGACAGCCGAAGCACAAAAGATCAACCTGCAGTTTTTATTTACAGCGTAACCTTTTCCAATAAATCTTCACCGGCCGTCTGACAGCTCCCCGATCACTTAAACCTGTCATACATCCCCAGCCGCTTCATAATCATGGGCATGATTTTATGGAGCCGCCGCTGACGGGTGTCGGGCCGTTTGGCTTCGGAGATGTATTCGGCAAATTCGCGGCGATGCGAGTAAGTCATGGTGTTGTAGTTTTTGCGCAGGTCTTCATCTTCATCCAGCACCTGTTGAAGCTCTTTTGGAATTTCGAACTCCCTGCGTTCAGGCTTGATTTCGCGGCCGGCTCTCGCATTTTCGATGGCTTCTTCGGTATAGGCACGGATGAGCTTTTCATCGATTTCTTCTACGGAAGTAAACCGCCATTGACGCATGGCGCGGGTTTTCTCTTCCTGTGCATTGATAAGCACATTTTCGGGATCATCGAGCAGGGCACCCTGGTAAAACCAAAGGCCGGCATAGGATTTAAAAGCCCCAATGCCAACCACATTCTTTTTTTTAACCATGTAAACAGGTATGCCCCATTTTACCGTTTCCTCCATGCCCATCGATAGCATGATTTCCCGAAGTTTTTCAAGGATGTCTTTCCATTCCTCGTGATTGCTGATGAATTCATTAACAGTTTTGGAGTATTTCATAATCAATGTTATTTGGCGCTTAAATTACAAAAACTAACCGACAGGTTGTTCGGTACTTCTGGAATTTAAGCGGCAGGATTAATTATTTAAAGTTTTGACAAATATAGAAAAATGGAGCGAGAATGATCTTTGATATGGAAAATGCCTGAATCAGATTGCACTGCTTCCGGTTTCATCCTCCTTGTTACGAAAAAGATACGTGTTTCATTCAAACACAAAAATTACTTCCCAATGTTTCAGCATAAAAACTGGTTGAATACAGTGCGGTAAATCAGGCAGATATTCATCTGCAGCCTTCAACATTGGCTCCGTCCATCTTCAGTTCATTCTCAGATTTTTACCTTACTTTTGACTCACAAAAAAAATGAACCGGTTCTGTGGAACAAAAAAATGACAATGACTGGAATCAGATTTTTTTCATGGTTTCTGCTTACGCTGTTGATTATTATATGCTCATCCATGGTTTTCGGGCAGACCATCGAAGTCCCTTACGCTCGATCTGAGATTCGGATAGATGGTAAACTACAGGACTGGGAGGGCTACTACAAAATTGTTTTTTCTGATACCCTGACTCATTTACATACCGCTCCCGACAGAACATTAATGGCCTTTTTCGACAGTTCGTACGATTACGATAAAACTTGGCTCCCACTATCGCGCAACGCTGTTGAGACATGGGTTTGCTGGGATATGACAAATCTTTATATTGCATTTCAGGTTAGCGACCGCCATTTGTTTGCGCAAATAGTGCCTGAGGGTAAAATCCCTTATATCCACCTGAACGACGGCATCGAAATTTATATTGACTCGAAGGCTGATAGCCAGACCATCATGGACATTAACGATTACCAGTTTTTGATTGATGTGACGGGAAACCATGTTGTGTTTCGCGGCGATCGCGAATTGTTGGAGCGAGACACTGGAACTGTCGCTCCTAAAGCCGCCGGGCAAAATATCTATTTTGAATACGCAGTCCAATATGAGGGGATTCCAAACGATACTACCGAAGACATAGGTTATGTTGTGGAAGTAGCCATTCCATTCGCAGCCATCGGACTTAAGCCACAAACAGGACTAAAAATGAGATTGGATATTTGCTGCAACGATATTGATTATGATCTGGACGGGGTGCAATCCTACGATGAAAAAGCCTTACGGTACTGGGCATTCAACTGGATTGGGATCAGCGATTTTGGCTATCCGGAGACCTGGCGCGAAGTTCAGCTTGCCGGGGCCCCTGGCTGGACAGATAAAATTTCGGGTGCCGAGATGCGGCGCTGGCTTACGGTTTACATCACGGCGCTGATAGTGACCCTGGTTGTAATCCTGTTGCTTGTAATCAGAATGAGAAAAATCCGCAAGCTGCCTACTCAGCAGGAAATCCCGGCGCCGAAGATCGTCATGATGAAAAACCAGGAAAAAGATGATCAGCCCGCATCATCCACCAATGAACTGATTCTGAAAAAGGCTGCTGATTATATCACCGGAAATAGCAACGAAAATATCCATTCGGAGAAGCTCGCCAACCACCTGGGCGTCACCATCAGAAAGCTGCAACGGATTACGCAGGATGAGCTGCAAACCACACCCACCAATTTCATCTATCTGATAAAACTAAATCTCGCTGCCGAATACCTCAAATCCCGTAAAGGTAACATTTCAGAAACTGCTTATGAGTTTGGCTTTTCCGATCCCGGGTATTTTTCCAAATTGTTCAAACGGCATTTTGGCGTTTCGCCCAACGAATACCTTGAGCAAAGCAATGCAAAGCGATCCTATCGCTAAGCAAAAAAACGGTTTCTTCTTTTGTCGCAATCTTCCCATAAAAAATCGCAATTTTCCAAGCCATTCATTCTGTGGCAACTTATTTTTGTTGCATGCAAAATCCACTCGCCGACATCTCCTGCATAACCGGATTGATCATAATTTTTATCCTTGCGGGCATCTATCAGGCCAATTTTTCCTGGATGGGCGGTATAGCTATTTTGTTGGGCATATTGATAATCACCAACTGGATGGGAGAGCTCAGCAGGCGAAACACCATCCGGCTGGCTGTTTTTAGCTGGATTTGCACGATTGCAACGTCAATTTATATCATCATCAATTATTCATAATGAAAGGAACTTTACCATGAAAACCAACCTTCTCTGGCTGATCATCACGATCGCAATGCCAATGTGGATAGCGGCTCAAAACCATGAGCCAGTGCATTTTGAAACCATTAAAGAAATTGCCGACCGCTCTGCGCAGGCTTTATGGGGTGATGTTTATCCCGCCGAGCCAATACCATATTATGGTTTGGATGATAAGATCGTGGCGTGGCGTATGAATTATTCCATCGGGAAACCATTTCCCAAAAAGGAACTTTTAATAGACGAATGTCAGCAAAAAAATCAAGAAAATGAAATTTACCTTCAGTGGGGCGGCGATGATTACGGCGAAATACTGATGGGCGCCCGTACTACTCTGCCGGTGATGATCGAATACTCGCAAAGCCTGTCGGCAGAGTACGCAGCGGGTTTTGAGCTGGAAATGATGGTTCAAAAGAAAGCCGCAGGAAAAACAGCAAAAGCCGGAAAAAGCTACTACCTGAACCACTCCAACACATGGCACGAATATGAAATTGCCGGCAGGCGCTTTTATTTTTGCACCTCTCCGACAAATGGGATTCTTTCGGAAAAAGCCTTTCTGGAAATTAAAAATGCAGCAGAGCCATTTATCAAGCCACAGGATTTTAGTAAACAGTGGGAAGAATATTTAGCCGGTAAAACCGCTTCGACCAGAAGTGATAAATACATCAACAATCCCGAACTAATGCCCTTTTACGACTGGAGCTACGGCTGCTCACCAACTGCTACAGCCATGCTTTTTGCCTGGTACGACAACCGATCGGCCATCACCAGCTATAAATACTCCTACCTGATCTCGCATCATTTTATGCGTTACGACACGCTGAACAAAGAAGGAAGAATCAACCACTGGGACTATAATGTGCCGTGGCTCCAAAGGCAGCTTGCCATCGGGATGGATACCGACACGCTTACCGGATCAACCATGCCCTGGGATATTGACGACGGAATGGAATGGGCCGCCAATACATTGTTGGATTATGATTTTGATGCTGATAACAGATATACCTCCAAATGGACACGGCTAAAAAATGATGTTGATGACGGCAAGCCGCTATTGGTGCACATCAGCGGTCACTCAACCACAGCAATTGGCTATAACTCAAATACGGATAAAGTAATAACCCATTACACCCATTCACCACCCAACCATCTGAAGTATATTGATAAATCGGCCATGCTGATGATAACCAGGGTTACCAAAGGCGGCCAGCGCGGCTCATCGGTTCACCTGAAACGTCCTTACGGTGATCCGCGTTATAACAATTCAGGGCTGGGTGAGATTTATAACATCGGTAATTATGCCGAAATCCTTTGGGAAGCGGATGACGTACCCGGCAGCACCGTTGATCTGTTATATTCGCTTGATGGAGGTTATAACTTTCTGCCAATTGTTTCAGGCACTGAAAACGACGGCATGTACGACTGGTATGTAGATTCTGATTCTATCACCAACAGGGGCAGAGCGATTATCTACATGTTTACGCCCGACCTGGGGAATGAGATTGCCGGTGCCGATGGTTCATGGGGCAATTTCAGGATAAAGGATGAAGGCGCTATTGCACCAATGGCAAATGCCGCTGCCTATCAGGCCGAACATTACACACGCTATTATCTCAACGAACATACTGAACCATCCTGGGCAGTGATAGCTTGTCATTCGGAGCTGATGGGTAGTCATTACGAAATCCAGCTTTTTGAAGACGATGCTTTTAATCAGGAACCTATGTTGACTTCCCTTTACGGCAACCGGACAAATTTCATCGTGATTGATGGCAATCATGCTCCTGCTGCTACCAGAGGTGTTAAACTGCGACCAGGCGGAATTGCTGATACTTGTAAAATTCAATATGAAGGTGGTAATGATATTTTAACCTTAACGCCCGGATCAAGTTATACGATCAACTGGCCGGCAGGAAGAATTGCCAAAATGTATGACATCCATCTGACTCCCGGTCATTACTTTTTTAAGGCTAAAAAAACAACCGGCGACGCCGATGTGGACATTGCACTCTTCAGCTCCAACGACGGCAACTATTTCAAAACCATCCACCAGGCGGAGTATATCTCCGAAAACTACGGTAGTACAGAAGATTCTTTTATTGCCACCATCACGGAGGAAGGTGATTATGGTTTGGTAGTATTTGCAAAATATCAGGGGTTGGCTACCATTTCGTTGAAAATTGAAGATGCCTGTGTGTGGACCGGCAATGAAGACCAAAACTGGCACAATCCAAATAACTGGACATGGGGCACAGTTCCCGGTATTGATGTTGATGTGGCTATTCCTCTGTGCACCAATTACCCGATCATTTCTCAGGCTGATGCCCATTGCAATAAGCTAACAATTTTGCAGGGCGGATATGTTAGATTGACCAATCATAACCTGACCATTTCCGGCGATCTGTTTTTAAACGGAAAACTCTTTATTCATCACTCCTCAGGCATTGTAAACTGCATGGGAGATGTGGAAGCTGCCGACGATGCCGACATGGATTTCTTCACCGGTTCTAAAATGATGGTGCAGGGCGACTGGACTTTCCTTGAAGGATGCTACCTGCATCTGATGAATGGAACCGTGCAATTTACCGGTACCGGAAATTCGCTCATTCATGTAAAATCAGATAATTCTTGGTTTCACAATCTGCGCATCAGCAAAACAGGCGGCGCCTGGGCAGCTTACGACAACTGCCCTGGACTAAAACCGCTCCGGGTGAAAAATCAGTTTATCATTGATGATGGTGCAAGCTTTATCCAGTGGGCAATGTACAACAGCATTTTCAGCGGGCCATTTCTGGCTTATGCAGGAAGCAGCTTTGCCTTTACAAATGGAACAGCTATTTTCGACAGGCAGGGCAGCGGCGGCATAAATATCAACAGCGAGCCCGGCAGCTATTTTAACAATGTTGAAGTAGACGTTGAAGACTGGATGGGTTTAGGCAGCGACATCGAAATTCGGGGAGACCTCACCATTTCTGGCGGTTTATTCAAAACCAACGGATACGATATTTACCTGAAAGGCGATTTTACCCAGAATTCAGGTTTCAGTCACGACAATGCCACAGTGGTGTTCAATGGCACAGGAACTCAGGCAGTGAACGGCGTAAATTTCTGGCGGATGGAACTGAACAAAACAGGCGGCGAATTGCGTTTTCCGGTGAACGAAACCAACGTGCAGCATTACGACTGGGAGCAGGGAACCATCCGGGTGAACGGCGGTACGGTCTATTTCTGGGACCTGGATGATGACGCCATCTGTGGAAATATCATTGTTACCGACGGACAGTTTGATATCAGGCAAGACCCCGGAAATTTTATCGACCTGGATGGAAATCTCGAAATTTCGGGGGGTGTTATGAATGTGAAAGGAGGGATGGATCTGAGTTACTGGCCTCATTCGACCGATGCTTCCATCACCATGAGTGGCGGCGTACTCGATTTTCAGGATGTCGGAATCCGGATTCCCAACTCTGCCCACCAGTTTGATGTGAACATTACAGGGGGTACAATCAGGGTAGGTCAGGATTTGGATATTTTCAGCACTCATTTTAATCCGGACGGTGGCACCTTCGAATTTTATGGAATCGACAGCGATGTATCACTAACCTCGAATGCGGAGAGCAACCTTCATAATTTGTTGATAAACAAAGCTACCGGTAAGGGAAAAGGTATTGTTAAAATTGTTACCGGGAATGGAACCATCAATCTTACCGGCGATTTTATCCTTGAAAGCGGAATTTTTGAAGCCCCGGAAGTTTTTTCGGTACATGGTGATTTTATTAACATGAAAACAAAAAACAACTTTGTACACCAAAGCGGGGAGGTAATCTTTGATGGAAGTAGCAATATAACCCTTGACACAGATGCCCTGTTTTATGACCTCATCATTGATAAATCCGGCAGCGGAGGCGTCTCCGTGAATGAAGGAATTACCATAACGGCGGAGAACAGCCTGATGGTTGACCAGGGCTCTTTTGAAGTGAATCCCGGCTGTACGCTTTTACTGGATGGCGCTTACGGGTCCAACTATGGCGGGATCATGCGCCTCAGGGGTTCGGAAACCAATCCGGTACAGGTGGGCAGCGCATCCAAAGGAAACTACACGTTTCAAACCACCGGAGGAAGCATCGAGGCGGTTTACACCATTTTTGAGGATATGGATGAAGATGGCGTTAACATTGGATCGGGAACTTATGTACCCCAGGAAAACGCGTTTCACAACTGCACTTTCGCGAATGGCGCTGCCGGAGGCACCCTCATAACATGGAACAACGGCGCTGAGCTTGTGATTCAAAATGCACATTTTCCCGAAAACACTACCGGAAGCGCTTACAACGTGCGCAAAACCACAAACTACGGAAATGTTTACTTCCAGGATGCCACCGGTCCATTTTCCGGCGAGGCTTTCGAGGACGATCCCTACCAACGCATTGACTGGGAATACAACCCGCCACATATCTTACCTTTTGATGAAAACTGGAACGCTGCCTCGTTTGACACACAGCTTTGGGTTCCGGAAAGCAGCAACTGGACCATCACAGCAACTGCCGGAAACCCTGCCCCTGCTGCCAATTTTGATTTTTCTCCCCGTATTTATAACTATTCTGTGCCACTGCGCAGCCACCTGCTGGATGGAACCAACTTCGAAAACATCAATGTAAAATACGATATTCGCTATGATCATTACAGCCCGGTAACCATTGAGCAGTTCAAAGTGGATGCCGTGCACAAAAACGGCGACTTCATTACGCTGGCCAATTACAGCAACGCAGGAGGTTCTTTTGGATTTATCACAGAGCAATTCAATATTTCCGCTTTTGCCGACGGAGAAATTTTCTATCTCAGGTTTACCGCTTTTGGCGAGGATTCGTGGAACATTAATGCCTGGCTGGTGGACAATATCTCTGTTACCGGCCAACTGCCAGCGCCGGCCAAGCTCACCGGTTTGGTGAAAGATATTGATGGCAATAAACTGCAAAATGCACTGATAGAACTTGCGGGAACGGCCTATACCACCTTGAGCCAGGAGGATGGCAGCTACACACTTTTTGTCCCGCCGGGAACTTACGATGTCATGGCTTCGCTGGATGGATTTTTCCCGGAAACCGCTGAAGGCATCG
>JBKHBQ010000181.1:0-8289 GCA_046542305.1 Bacteroidales bacterium | reverse complement strand
ATGCAATACCCTCTGTTCAGCTTCGACGGGCATGTCGTCCGAAACCCTGAAGCGGTTGTTTTCGTCGTGGAATAAGCGCCACAGTTTGCGGATAAACCTGAACACGCCTTCAATGCTGTGGGTATCCCAGGGCTTATGGCTTTCGAGCGGGCCCAAAAACATTTCGTACAATCGAAAGGTATCGGCGCCATAGCGTTCGATCAGTTCATCAGGATTAACCACGTTGTAGAGTGATTTCGACATTTTTTCGACTTCCCAGCCGCAGATGTACTTGCCGTCTTCCAGTTCAAATTCTGCTGAAGCCAGTTCCGGCCTCCATTTCCTGAAGGCGTCGATATCCAGTTCGTCATTTTCTACCAGGCTGATGTCCACGTGCAGGGGTGTTACCTCGTAATTATCCTTTAATCCTTTGGAAACAAAAAGATTGGTGCCATTCATGCGATAAACCAAGCTGGAGCGTCCCTGTATCTTGCCCTGATTGATCATTTTTCTGAACGGTTCCTGCTCGCAGGTCAGGCCGATGTCGAAGAGGAACTTATTCCAGAACCGGGCATATATCAGGTGGCCTGTGGCGTGTTCGTCACCGCCGAGGTAGAGGTCCACGCTGCGCCAGTACTCATTGGCTTCTTTCGAGAAATATTCCTTGTCGTTGTTCGGATCCATGTACCTGAGGTAGTATCCGCTGGAGCCGGCAAACCCGGGCATAGTGTTGGTTTCGAGTGGATAGCCCTCTTTGGTGGTCCAGTTTTTTGCCCGTGCCAGTGGTGGTTCGCCGCTTTCTGTAGGCAGGTATTTATCCACTGCCGGCAGTTCGAGTGGCAAATCGCTTTCGTCGAGGGTATGCGGAATGCCGTTTTTATAGTAGACAGGGAATGGCTCGCCCCAGTAGCGCTGACGGCTGAAGATGGCGTCGCGCAGCCTGTAATTCACCTTTCCGGTTCCAATGCCTTCTTTTTCCAGGTGCCGGATAATTTCAGTGATGGCATCTTTCACTTCTAGCCCCGTAATCACGCCCGAATTGATCATCACCCCCTCTTTGGCATCGTAAGAGTCGTCCCATTCCTGCGGATGGGTAAGGGTTTCACCATCGCGCTTTACCACCTGAATGATCGGCAGCAGGAAGTGTTTGGCAAAAGCAAAGTCGCGACTGTCGTGCGCCGGCACGGCCATAATGGCTCCCGTGCCGTATCCTGACAGCACGTAATCGGCGACATAAATTTTCAGTTTCTCGCCATTGAGCGGGTTGATAGCCAGTGCGCCCGTAAACACGCCGGTAACTTTTCTCACCTCGCTCATGCGCTCGCGTTCCGAGCGGTTTTTTGTCCGTTCGATGTATTCGCGCACCGGGCCGCGGTTTTGCGGCGTGGTAATTTTTAGCGCCAAATCGTGTTCGGGAGCCAGCACCATAAAGGTAGCGCCATAGAGCGTATCGGGGCGGGTGGTGAAAACTTCGATCTCCTCCTTGCGGTCCTCAACCTTAAACCTGACGGTGGCACCTTGGGAACGTCCGATCCAGTTGCGCTGCATATCCTTTACCGACTCACTCCATTCTACTTCTTCCAAACCCTGAAGCAGACGTTCGGCATAGGCGGTGATGCGAAGCGACCACTGCCGCATCAGTTTGCGTTCAACAGGATGGCCGCCGCGTACCGAAAAGCCTTCGCTCACCTCGTCGTTGGCAAGTACAGTACCCAGTGCCGGGCACCAGTTTACCATCGTATCAGCCAGGTATGCCAGCCGGTAGTGCATCAGCATGTCACACTGCTGTTGTTCATCCATGGCTTTCCATTGTTCTGCCGAAAACGGATCGTGAATGCCTGCATTGGCCTCTATCCCTTCACTGCCATTTTGTTCGAAATGGCTGATGAGTTTAGAAACCGGTTGGGCTTTGTCGCTTTTTTTATCGTACCAATGATGGAAAAGCTGAATAAATGTCCACTGGGTCCATTTATAATAGGACGGGTTGCAGGTTCGCACTTCACGATCCCAATCATACGAAAATCCGATCTTGTCCATTTGTTCGCGATAGCGGGCGATGTTCCTGTTGGTGGTTACTTCGGGATGGGTTCCGGTTTGGATGGCATACTGCTCGGCCGGAAGGCCAAAAGCATCGTAACCCATGGGATGAAGCACGTTAAAGCCGCGCATCATCTTGTATCGCGCAAAAATATCGGAAGCAATGTATCCAAGCGGATGACCAACATGCAGGCCGGCCCCCGAGGGATACGGGAACATATCCAGCACGTAGAATTTGGGTTTGTCAGAATCGTTGTAGGCCTTGAAGGTTTTATGTTCTTTCCAGTACTTCTGCCACTTTTTTTCAATATCGCGAAAATTATAATCCATCATTTATTCTTTTTAAAGCACATACGCATTTTTCAGGTTGCGAAAATAGAAAAACTAATCCAATCATGCAGAGGCCGCAAAACTTTAATTGGGTAGTGAAAATTCTCCTCAACCAAATGTGATAGAAAATACATTTTAATGCTTAGTGGTTGAAATTACCATCATAATAACATTTTTATCAGAACGGCAAAGTATTTGCCCCTGTGTTCAGGCGATAGATTGAATGTATGCTTTACTTACTCATACATTCTTATTAATTTTGCACAAACTTAAAAAATACCTGATTATGATTAAGCGACTGATATACCTGATGATTGCAGCCATGATGCTTTCCTGTGCCGGAGATCCAACCGATGATGGGGAAACCGCAGGCGAAACCAACTATGAAAAAGGCGTGGCCACGCCAGGTAAAGACACGGGCCTGATCGACATTACCGCCGACAGCGTGCCGGAAAACCTTGAGCAGGAGCCGCCACAGCCAAAACTGAGGGCGCAAAATGTGGAAGCCTACCAACAGGAACGCCTGACACCGGAATTCCACTTTAAGCGTGGCCTGGTGCTTTACGAAATAAACAAGTACAGGGAAGGCATTCAGGAATTCGATACCGTGATCGAGTTGCGCCCTGATATGGCCAAAGCTTACATAAACAGGGGCAAAGGCAAATATGAACTTGAAAACTACCAGAGCGCTTTGCAGGATTTTGAAAAAGCCGCCGAACTTGAAGGAAATGATTCAACGGCTTATCTGCACTTAGGGCTTACCCACTATCAGATGGGAAACTACACAGAAAGCATTGAAGCCTACAATGAGATGTTGAAAGTCACCGAAAACAGTGCCATGGCTTATTTTAACCGGGGAATTGCTTACGGCCACCTGAAGGAATACCGCGAAGCAATCCAGGATTTCACCAGGGCCACGGAGATTAACCCGAACTACACCGAAGCCTGGTTCAACCTCGGGCTGGCCTATTTCTGGCTCGGCGACGAAATAACTGCCTGTGACAAATGGACCATTGCCAGCAATCTGGGCTCCCAGAAAGCCGGAAGTGCCCTGAGTAAATATTGCTATGGTGAGTACGAATAGGTACGAGACAGAACAAACACTAAACCTGACAGCTTTTACTTCCTGTCAGGTTTTTTGCATTTTATCCCCTTCTTTTTTTCCGGTCTTGATTCCTGCGGTTGATCTCGGTGGTGATCAGGCTTAGCTCGCGGCCGGTCTGACCTTTGACGGAAGTGTTTTCTTCGGCTCTTCTTACCAGATAGGGAATCACGTGTTTTACCGGGCCATAAGGCAGATATTTAGCCACGTTGTATCCGGCATGGGCAAGGTTGAAGCTGATGTGATCGCTCATTCCGTAGAGTTGCGAAAACCAGCAGCGGTTGTCATTTCTTTCCAGTCCTTTTTCTGCCATGAGTCCGGCAAGGTACGCGGAGCTGTATTCGTTGTGTGTGCCATTGAAGATGGAAATGTTGTCGATGTGATCCACGCAGTATTTCAGGGCTGCATTATAGTCGTGGTCGGTATGTTCTTTATCGGGTTGAATGGGCGACTGATATCCTTTTTCGCGGGCTCTTTCCCGCTCTTTTTCCATATATGCCCCCCTGACAAACTTGGCGCCCAGAAAGTACCCGCCTTCCAGGGCCATTTTGTGCGAAAGTTTCAGAAAATCCAGCCGGTCCCACCGGTACATCTGAAAAGTGTTGAAAACAATTGCCCGTTCCTTGTTGAACCTGGCCATCATGTCATTCACCACTTCATCGATAAATTTTTGATACCACGAATCCTCTGCATCGATCAGGATCGGAATATTATGATCGAACGCAGCCTGGCACAGGGTTTCGATGCGGTTTCTGAAATTATCGGCTTCCCGTATTTCTTCGCGGCTGAGCGGTTCGCCGAGGCTTACTTTCTCGAGCAAACGGGTAGTGGAAAATGCGGTGGGCTTGAAAACGGCAAACGGAATATTGGGATGGTTCCCTGCATTCTTAATGGATGCGAGGGTTTCCTGCAGCACTGCCTCGATAGATTCGGGGGATTCGGTGCCTTCAACGGAATAGTCGAGGATCGCCTTGACGTTGTACCGCTCCAGCTCGTTCACCGTGGGAATACATTCCTCGATGGTTTCGCCGCCCACAAATTGCTTGTAGATGGTTGGCTTTACCACCCAATCGACGGGAATGTGCAGCTTGATCGCGCCTTGCGTCAGCGAACCTCCCAGTTTTACCAGCGTATTGTGGGCAAGAGTTTTGAACAACAAATAGGAGCGTTTCAGATCGAAATCGCCCTTGCTTTGAAATGCAATTTCTGTGTTTTCGAAAGAGATCATAAGCTAACAGTTGTTTTCACCAAAAATAATTAATCCAGTATCATTTTTTGTGCAGGAAAGCGTCCTGCATCAGCAGCAGGAATTTTCGCGCTCCTGCATTTTAAACATAATGAGGTGTGTTTTGTTAGAAAAGCTGAAAAAATCTGACATAATCAACATGGAAACACCAACTTCTCAGATCCTAACCAAAACCGTTTTGCTCAACCGCGGCGATGCCGAAGAAAAGCGGCAGGAAATCCTCGGCTATTTTCACAGCACCTTCGATCTTTATGAAAAGCTGAATGAAACCCTGAAAAGCGAAGAATCCTTTTACCTGGGTGCTGATCCGTTGCGGCATCCGCTCATCTTTTACCTGGGCCATACAGCCGTTTTTTACATCAATAAACTCATCCTGGCCAGGCTGATCGATCAACGCATTAATCCGCGGTTCGAATCCATTTTTGCTGTTGGTGTGGATGAGATGTCGTGGGATGATCTGAATGAAAGCAATTACAACTGGCCGGCAGTGGACCAAGTGTGGACTTACCGGGCGGAGGTGAGAGTAGTGGTGGACCGGCTTATCCGTACCCTTCCGCTGAAAATGCCGATTGGCTGGGACCATCCGTGGTGGACCATTATGATGTGCATCGAACACGAGCGGATCCATCTGGAAACCTCCACTATGCTTATCCGTCAGTTGCCGCTCGATCAGGTGGTGCAGCATCCTTTCTGGAAACCCTGTGATTTGTCAGGAGATGCCCCGCAGAATGAATTGATCGGAGTGCCAGGAGGGGAAGTCCGCCTTGGCAGAAGCCGCAATACAGGTATTTATGGCTGGGATAATGAATTCGGCAAGCTAATCGAGGAAGTGGAGGATTACCGGGCATCGAAGTTCCTGGTGTCCAACGGGGAGTTTCGTGAGTTTGTTGAAAACGAAGGCTATGAAATAAAGGAATACTGGACCGAAGAAGGCTGGGACTGGCGGAATTTCAAAGCCGCCGCACATCCACAGTTTTGGCGGTGGCAGCAGGACGGAACCTGGAAACTGCGTACCATGCTGCAGGAAATCCCGATGCCCTGGAACTGGCCGGTTGAGGTAAACTACCTGGAGGCAAAAGCCTTTTGCAACTGGAAATCGAAAATGACCGGCACCCCTTTCAGGCTACCAACCGAAGCCGAATGGATGCACTTACGCAATATGCACGAAGTGCCCGATCAGCCGTTTTGGAATGAAGCGCCGGGAAATCTTAACCTGGAGCATTTCGCCTCGCCGGCACCTGTGGATCGCTTTGCCTTCAACGGTTTTTTCGATGTGATCGGAAATGTCTGGCAATGGACCGAAACACCGATTTTTGGATTCCCGGGATTTGAAGTACATCCGCTATACGATGATTTTTCTACACCTACTTTCGATACCAAACACAACCTGATCATGGGCGGTTCCTGGATATCCACCGGAAACGAAGCGACCAAAGGCGCCCGTTATGCCTTCCGGAGGCATTTTCTGCAGTATGCCGGATTCAGGTATCTGCAAACAGAAGCCCCCGTGAAAACCAGATTGGATGTTTACGAAACCGATGCACTGGTGTCGCAGTATTGCGAGCTTCATTACGGAGAGAAATATTTCGGTGTGGAATTGTTTCCGAAGAAATCCGCAGAAATTTGCCTGAAATATATGGAGGGGCGCAGCAAGAAACGGGCACTCGACCTGGGATGTGCCGTGGGGAGAACCACTTTTGAACTGGCCAGGGAATTCGATCATGTAACAGGACTCGATTTTTCCGCACGCTTCATCCGCATTGCCGATGAACTGATAAACAAAGGAACGGTGAAATTTATTCTGCCGGATGAAGGGGAACTGGTGTCCTATCGCGAGGCATCCCTGGAAAAACTTGGTCTGGAGGGATTGAAGAAAAAAGTGGAATTTTATCAGGCCGATGCCGTAAACCTGAAGCCGCAGTACGATCATTACGACCTCGTGTATGCGGGCAATCTGGTAGACCGGCTTTACGATCCGGCAAAATTTCTCGATCATATCCATCAGCGCATCAACAGTGGGGGCTTGTTGATCCTTTCCTCGCCCTATACCTGGGATGAGGAATATACCAAAAAGGAGAAATGGATCGGCGGCTTTAAGGAAGACGGCGAACCGGTAACCACGCTCAACGGGCTTCACCGTCACCTCGATACAAATTTCAGGCTCATTGCCGGACCTTTTGAAGTGCCGTTTGTAATCAGGGAAACCAAAAGAAAACATCAGCATACCCTTTCGGAATTCACCGTGTGGGAAAGAAGATAAGCTGCCGGAAGTGATTGTCAGATTTTTCTTATCTTCACCGGGTAGAAACCGAACATTTTTTGTTATGCGACTAAAAACTTACCAGATTCTCAATATTGCAGGACTGCTCATTGTCCTTGTTACCAACTATCTTGCAAATGCATTGCCAGTTGCCGGAATGACCACCGGCGAACTTTCGGCTCTTTACCCGAGCCTGTTCACTCCGGCAGGCTTCACCTTTTCCATTTGGGGTGTGATTTACCTTTTGTTGATTGCATTTGCCATTTATCAGTCCAAAGGAATTTTCAGCAACAGCGAAATCCCCCGCAACAGGTTTCTGTACCGGATCGATGTTTATTTCCTGGTGTCCTCAGTGGCCAACGGGGCCTGGATTTTTGCCTGGCACTACCAGGTGGTTTGGCTTTCGATGCTGCTGATGCTGGTAATTCTGAGCAGCCTCATCATGATTTATCTCCGGCTCGGCATCGGCCACCGGATCGTCAGCCATGGCGAGCGGTTTCTGGTGCATATGGCATTTAGTATTTATCTCGGCTGGATAACCGTAGCAACGATAGCCAATGCTGCCACATTGCTGCTTCGATACAACTGGAACGGATTCGGGTTGAGCCCGGAATTCTGGACCAGCCTGATGATAGGTGCTGCCACTGTCATCTCGCTTATCCTGCTGTTTCGTCGCCGCGATCTTTTCTTTAGCCTGGTGATCGTTTGGGCGCTCACAGGCATCATCGCAAAGCGGATGATGGTTACAGAAGAACCTTCACTTGCCATTTTGCTTACCGCCGGGGCAGGTATCTTTCTGATCTTTGCCGTAATCGTATACCAGGCGGTGCGCGTGTATGTGAGAAAGGTGAAGCAAGCGCCCGGAGCATAAAAAAAACCGGTTACCCGAGATCAGGCAACCGGTTTCCACTTTTATACTCACTAAGCTTTAAAGCTTCATTTTTTGTGCGCCCAGTTTGGCGCTAAGAAATTCGCGGTTCATGCGCGCAATATGCACCAGGCTGATTTCCTTGGGACATTCGGCTTCGCAGGCGCCGGTATTGGTGCAGTTGCCAAATCCTTCGTAGTCCATTTGCGCCACCATTTTTTGCACCCTTCGCATGGCTTCGATCTGCCCCTGAGGCAAAAGCGCCAGATGCGACACCCTGGCCGAAACGAACAGCATGGCCGAAGCATTTTTACAGGCAGCCACGCAGGCACCGCAGCCGATACAGGAGGCGGCATCCATGGCTTCGTCTGCATTGCGTTTGGGGATTGGTATGGCATTGGCGTCGGGCACCCCGCCGGTGGATGCTGAAACATATCCCCCGGATTGAATGATGCGGTCGAAGGCAG
>JBKHBQ010000180.1:0-8294 GCA_046542305.1 Bacteroidales bacterium | reverse complement strand
TTCAGGAAAAGGTCGCCTTCGATCTGGCTGGTTAATTCCACCGAGCCGAAATACTGAAGCGAGATTGCTTCACCCCTTTCATCTGTTGAAACAAATGATTCTGCAACTTCATGTTGTTGATCCTCTGCAACGATTTTCAGCACAAATACATAATCGCCTTTATCCAGGCCTGGATGCCTGATTTTTCCGTATTGGGGATGTTGTCCATTGTAGGAATAATTTACCACGGCCGCTTGCAGGTATTCGCCCAGTTCGGTGCCGGTAAGGAAGCCGTCTTTGTTTCCATCGGCAATATCCGTATGAAGTGCTTCAACAAACTGCGCCCTGAAAATGCTGTGATCGGGCACCTCCTCATCGGCTGCGCCTGAAGTAATGAACTGCCGCACGTGCTGTGTGGTTTTATAGGAGATTACCTCGGGCACCGCCCTCGACAGCGCAAACAGCGACCCCGAAAAGCAGGCATCGAACATAAAAAGGGCATGTTTGCTTTGGATATTTTTGGCATAAACCTCCATTTGCTGCATGCTCAGGGCATCCTTCATAAAGCCGCGGCGATCTTTTTCAGGCAGGGGAGCATCCGTGGGAACAATATAACCCATTTCATCGCCATAGGATGATTTGATGGTATGCCCGTGGCCGGCAAAGTAGAGCAGCAGGCGGTTGTTTACATCCATGCCGTACTGATCGATGAAATCTTCATAAACCTGCTGAAGCTGATGCCCGTCAGGATTCTTCACCACCTGAACATCGAATCCGTGCTTTTCGAGCATAGGTTTTATTTCCGCAACGTCTTTGTTTACCCCGGGAAGATCGGGCCAGCTACTGTATTCCGACACACCTATAAGCAGGGCATAACTGCCGGTGTAGAGCGTGGTGAGGGTGCCGTCGATGTCGATATTAACAGGTTTGAACCCACGGGATTCCTGCGCATTGATGATGTTGAACAAAAAGATGAGGCTGATCAGAGCAGATAGTTTGTACATGCTGGTATGGTTGATGTGCTTTTGTGTCTGAATGAATTTCTTATTCGGTTTTCTTGATCACAAATCCATGTTGTTCGGTGGTTCGTTCATCGGGCGAGATCGCGTAAATCCATTTCATCATATTGGTGAAATTCACCTCTTCGATAAACGGAATGTTTTCCTTTATGAAGACAAACATCAGGATGTTGAATTCCTGTGATTTTCCGGGGGTGTCGATTTCGAGATAATACCCGTCGCGATATGCCGCATGTACGGGGAACTGAACGGTCTGTCGTTTTTCGAACAAGCGGTCGGGATCATCGTTCAGCACGGGCCGCTCAGAATCTTTGTACGGATAAAGCAAATAGGTTTCCTCATCGGTTACATTAAAGATCTTCAGATAGCCATCCTGGGTTGGTGTAAATTCAAACTGCAGCCAGTCTTCGTTTTTATATACCTCGTCGATGCCTTCCACGCTGAACCGGAATTTTGGATCGGGTTTTTTCTTGTGCCTGAAAATAGTGGCTTCAATCTCCACCTCCACCACCATATTGCCGAACTCATTAAAATATTTGTTTTCGCTAACGATTTCGTCTACGATGATCTCGCCGCCGGTTTCGATGGAAGAGATAGCCTGGAAGATTTCGTTGAAGCGTTCGTTGTCGTCGTATTTGTAGGAGAAATCCGTAAAGGAAATGCTTTCGGAAACACCTGCTTCTATCATTGCATTTCGCTTGGCATCCTCGATGGCTTTGGCCCGTGTTTGCTCGGGTGTAAGATCGCTGGACATATAGCTTCCCTTCGCACGCACGGTGGATTTCTTCTGGGCCTGAACACCGAAGCCTGCCATAAGGATAAGGACAATCAAAAGGTATCTGTTCATATCTGATCTGGTTAAAATATCATTTCTAATTCAGGCTCCAGTTTTCCCAGGCATCCTGCACACTGATGCTGACCTTCACGGTTGGATCCTGTTCTTTGTTGTTTATGCGCAGCGATTCGATGGAAACCTTTTCCTTCACCCAGTCGGCAAGTTGCCCGTAGGAGATGTTGCCGCGGGTTTCCTGGATTTTTTTCAGCAGGTAATAAGTAAACATGCCATGCTGCTGGTCCTGGTAGGGCAGCGAAGATTGTTCGCCGCTGCTGGCCGAAAATACCACCATATTTCCGCTGATAAGTTCCTCCCTGGGTTTTACTTTCACGGAGCGGGCGGCAAGCAATCCGGCCTGGCGGCCGCCGCCGCTGAAACAGGCGTCCAGAAAGATGGTGATGCGTTGGGCACCTGTTTCGCAGAATTTTTGGTACACGTCGGCAAGTTTTATGGCGGCATTCAAATTGGTACCCGAAACATCCACCGGGATCAGGTAGGGTTCTTTTGTGGTTTCATCCGGCAGCCCATGTCCGGCAAAGAAGAAGATGATCTCGGCTTCCTGCGAGGTTTTTGAAGCCAGCTTCGAGATCAGGTCGATTTTTTGTTCCATTTCACCGGCTGTGGCATCGGTTAGAACGAAAAGATTTTTTTCTTCAACACCAAGGGTTTTAAGCGCATAATCCCTGAAGATGGAAGCGTCATTTCGGGCAAATGCCACATTGGATTCGGTATTCAGGCCGCGTTGATACCGCGAATAATCTTCGTTGCCGATCACCAGTGCATAACGGAATGGCTTTTTTTCGAAAACAATGGGAATGTTTTTATCTACATCCGAGGTAAGCGAAGCCATTTCAATTTCGATGGCTGCGGTGGGGATGCCCTGAATGACCACCTGGTTTTTGGCGGTAAGGTTTTCTTCCAGCCCTACCGACAGAAGGGTGTCCTGCCCATAGCGGCCGTAACTTTCATTAATTTTTACATTGACAGGAATTTGACTTTCGGTGTACCGGCGGGTAGCTGTAAAAAGGAAATCGAGTTCTTTGGTTTGTCCGCTGTTTAAAAATTCAAAATCGAAGTTGTTCTGCTCGCCAAGGAACACGCAGTTCGCATTCGGAAGCGTAAAATCCACCGACACATCCCTGGCTTCGCCGGCGCCGATATTCTGCACGAGCACCTTCAGGTTGATCGGATAGTTCAGCTTGATGGTACCTCCGTCTTCGGTACTGAATACCGCATCGGCCAAAATCAGTTGCGGCTCGGCAAACTGCCTGGTTTCAATCTTAAATTCCAGCGGAAAAGCATCGAACCCTCGGGCTTCTATCACTTCGATGAAAAACTCGGCATAGCCGTCGTTGGTATTGAGCTTGCCCTGGATCGGAATGGTGACCTCACGTTCGGTTTCGCCGGGCAAATCGCCCAGTTCCACCAGGTCTTGAAAAGTCACGCCTGCCGTCTCACCACTTTTTAGCGACACTTTCACGTTCACATTTTGCGCCGTGCCCCTGCCGATGTTTTCCACCTTAAAGGAAATCTGGCAATCTTCGTTGGCATTGATGAATTTATTTTTATTCTCATCCGTAAATTTTTCTTCCTTGATGATCAGATCGGGAAGCTCCCTGATGTTTCCGGATTGCTGCCGTTTAAAGGTGATCTTTTTTGCATTGCTCTTTCCGGAGGTCACCTGCGCCATGGTGAAACCGGATACAGCCACAGCAAATATGATCAGAAGTATATACTTTTTCATGATAACAGGTTTTTTTGGTTCGTTTCCTTAATTCAGTTTATAGGTAAAGGTGACCATGGGTTGTTTCACCACCGGATCGTAGTAATAACCCATTGCCATTTTCGAGCGGCTTTTGCGGTTTACATTTCCCGCCTGAATGCCGGTCCATATCAGGTCCACCGCCCAGATGGCCGCTGCTGCGATCATCAGGTTTTGCTGCATTTGATGGTGATCTTCGGCATCGGCAAAAAGCTGATCCCTTGCATCCTTTTCAGTGGCGTTTTTATAATCCTCGTAAGCATTGTAGGCTTCGTTGTTGAAGTAAACAGCTCCGCCGGCTGCGCCCCATGCCACAATACCCATCAGCCAGTATGCGCCGCCACCCTTTGCGTAGCTGTTGCCCCATCCGGGAAACACCAGCGAACGCAGCAATGCGCCGCCCACGCTCACACTTTTGGCCGGCATCATAGACCTGGCAAAAACCTCCACCATGATCTGGTCGT
Source organism: Bacteroidales bacterium (assembly GCA_046542305.1). Classification (GTDB taxonomy): domain Bacteria; phylum Bacteroidota; class Bacteroidia; order Bacteroidales; family 4484-276; genus JBKHBQ01. The sequence continues at coordinate 4,235 of JBKHBQ010000180.1, read as the reverse complement.
CGATATACACATTGTCCTTGGCCAGATCCCAGGTAATCTTCTTGTATTTCCCTGCATAAACGCCTGGTCCGATATCGCCGGACAGGGCAAATGCGTTCAGCTTTTGGCCTGAGGCCGTGGAAATATTTACGCTTACATCGAAGGTTTCGCCGGATTTGGCTTTTGCAATATCGTAGGTGATGATCAGGTTTTCACCCGCAAGAAAAAAGTCGACGTTCTCCACCTGCGCCTTCGACTGTGCAGTGGCCATTTCGGGCATCATCAGCGGTAAGGCAAGGATAAAGGAAAATGCGATGAGTTTATATATTTTTTTCATGATCATTATTTTTTGGTTGTTGATTGATTTGATTTGGACGAAAACTTATCTGCCCCGGCAGCCGAAACAGGTTTTGCTGATGACGGTTTCCCCGGCAGGGAAAGCATCAATTCCTCACCCGATTCATTGGTGACAAATACCTGTATGTTCCAGTTCATATCCAGCGAAGGATCGATGCTGGAGATGGGGAACCATTCCCCGCTGCTGTAATCATACGTAAGATCGCCAAAACCGGCAACTGCCGGGCCTTCATCGGTACCCATGGGATATTCTGCGGCCTCATAATCCGTAATATAAAATCCAACCCAGAGGTCTGCATTTGCCGTTACGGGGAATTCCTCCAACAGAGTATATTCATTCCATTCGCCAGGTGTAACCAATGAGGAAGGAATGGATTCGTACAAATCCGGGAGAGTTGCATCCGGATCTTCTCCTGTATATATTTCGAGGTTGAACAGCGCTTGCGATCCGGAATAAGCAAAAAACCGCACCTTGCTTACACGTGTTCCTGAATATGGCTGGAGTGCATCCGTTGGGAAACGGATCACCGCATCGAAATCTTCACCTGACACCCCGATCCCGTCCGCATTTACGCCATCGTCATAATGCAGCCATTCGTTAATGGGGCCGCCGCCGGAATCTGTGGTAAACTCCAGATTTTGTCCATAGGCTACACCCATATTGTTCTCTGCATACGCACGTACATAATAGGTGGTGTTTTCGTCGAGCCCGGTGAAGGTATGGTTGAACTGACCTGTACCACTGCCATTGTCCGAGGAAGGGCCGGCAACAGTCGGGTCGGGCGAGGTGCCGATGCAGAATCCTTTTTTGGCGACCGGTGCGCCCCCGTTGTCAGTTACATTGCCCGAAACGGTGGCTTCCGTTCGGGTGATGTCGCTCACCTGACCTGTAATCACAGTGGGTGTGGTGGCATCGCCCGGCAACGTTTTAAAAGACTCCTCATTGCCGTAAAACACTTCATCATCCGAATACCGGGCAAAACTCCGGAAATAATAAGTGGTGTTTGCCTGAAGGGCATCCACCAAACTTTGGTATTCGCCGGTGGTGATATTGCTGCCTTTTTCAATTGCACGGTCGTTTACGGTGGGATTGGTGCTGGTGGAGAAAACAAAGCCATAATCCGTTATGTCGCCCGTTTCACCTGCATCGATGACTTCGGCATAAAGGGTGGCTGAAAAAGCATCAACATCTTCCGCTTCCACTGTTCTGATCATTACCTGCCTTTCCAGGTCGATCTTTTTACACGAATGATACTGAAAGGCGATAAGTGCCGTGAAAAGCACCATCGCTACACGTATTGTAAATTTTTGCTCCATGAGCGCCTGTTTTTTGGTTAATTAAATATACCGATTGAAATGCAGATCAAAAATAACAAAATCCAGAAACAATACCTCATAGCCCAAAGCTTTTTTTTTGCACAATATTTTGGTTGGCAGCATGTTTAAAACTGCCCCGAAAAACGCAGCACCTGTCAAATTGCTTCAGGCCCTTCACCGTAATTTCTGTGCAACGACTGATATAATCAGGAAATAATTGTGAGCGGGTGGCAGATGTAAACAAAAAATCCATAGGTTTGTGCTGATTTAACAATTTACAAAAATAATTATGAAAAGAATTTTACACCTTGTACTTATGCTGTTGGTTTCGATGGCAATCCTTACAGCAACATCCTGTAAAAAGGATGATGACGAAAAAAGCAAAACCGAAATGCTGGCCTCCGGAAGCTGGAAAATGTCAGCCTGGCAGATCGATCCACCGATCGATTTTCAGGGGCTTACCTACAGCGACCTTTATGCACTGCTTCCTGATTGCTCAAAAGACGATTTTACCACCTTCAACGACGACGGCACATTTGTGGATGACGAAGGCGCGACAAAATGCGACGCCGGCGATCCCCAGACCGTCCCCGGTACCTGGTCCCTCAATGAAGATGCCATGGTGATTACAATGACACAGCAAGGCGAAACCTATATGTATGATTTGAAAGAAATCACCGAAAGTAAATTCGTCCTTGAATTTGAAGAAACGGAAGATTTTGGTAATGGCGAACAAATGTACACCAACACCATTACCTTTGTAAAAAAATAGCCGGTCACACGAGAGGAAAGCTTCCGTAAAATCACACGCGGAAGCTTTCTGTTTTTTTTACATAAACGGGCCGCATTTCAGAAGACAACCACTCCACCCTACGATCAATAAATAACCTTTTCAGCTTACCCGAATGAAATATAAAAAAAAGAAGATATTTTATGGAGATTTAAAAAAAATTCCATAGGTTTGTACGAAGATTGTCTAAAGCCCCGTATAGTGAGCGAAATAAGAAGCAGATCGGGGATACGCACAGAAAAAACACTTGATAATGAAATAAATATGCAGATAAGTTGTGCATCAGATCAATTAACCATAGGTAAAATCCAGTATTGTTTGTTTAATAAAATGTTTAGAATTATGAAAAAGAAAAATTTACGTCCGCTCATTTTCATGGTGCTGGCAGCCCTGTTTCTGGCACCCGCAATGAACAGTTGCAAGTCGTCGAAAGAAACCGTAAAAGGCGAGGAGGAGATCAACGTATACTGCTCCGGTCCGGAATACTACAGCGATGATGCATATTTCAGGGCCAACAACATCGGTGAGAGCACCAATCAATCGATGGCCAAGAAAAAGGCCATGAGCAATGCCCGCCTCGACCTGGCTTCCTCCATCGAAACCAAGGTAAAGGCAGTGATCGACAATTATTTTTCGAGTTATGCCACCGACGAAGCCATCGAAGACCGGGAGCGTTACGAGGGCCTGGCCCGCGAGGTGATCAACCAGGAGCTGCAGGGTATCCGCACCATTTGTGAGAAATTCACAAAAACCCAGGAAGGCACTTACAAAGCCTATGTGGCCATCGAACTGGCCGGCGAAGAGATCCTTACCGGAATGAAAAACCGCATTTCAGACGACGAAAAAATGCGCATCGATTTCCAGTACGAAAAATTTAAGGAAGAATTCCAGAAAGAAATGGATGACTATCAGAACCAATAAAAATATATTGCGATGAACTGCCTTGACAAACGGTATTTCTCCGCTTGTCAGGGCAGTTTTATTCTGGGGTGACGGTTATGAAGATAATTGCTGTATTTCTGTTTTCGATGATAGCGGGTATAGCCTTGCATGCGCAGCACACCGATCCGCAGCAGCAGCGTGTGGAGCGTGCATACGAACAGTTCAAGCAGCAGATGAATGAAGAGTTTGGCGAAGAACCTGATGGCGGGCAAAAAAATGATGCAGTTCCCATCGTGGGCTTTCAGAAGACTGTGGCGTTGCCGGCCTGGCTGTTCGAACCGGAAGATACGGATTCATATATGCTTTCGGCCATTGCTGCGTCCGATCCGCGCAGCGATAGCACGCTTGCCGGCAGGCAGGCACTGTTGCGTGCGCTAGCTCTGATTGCACTAAGCCATGGTTGTAATATTCAGAATATTTCCGACAACTATTACTTCGATCAGGCAGGAAAAAAAACGCTCGGCAAATTCAATTCCTTCACCAGCATCGGAGCTGAAATGTCTTACGATTCTGCCCTGCTTCAGGTAAGGGGTTTTGAATATACCGGTAACGGCGAAGCCATCATCATGATTGCCCTGCCCGCTCATCCTTCCGGAGGAAGCTGCAATATAAAGTGCAACATCGAAATTTTTCAGTCGGAGACAGGAAAAACCAGCATGTCGCACCTGATTACCAAACTTAACGTAAACATCATCCATACCGGTGCTGACGGGAAAAAAGACGTTGCATCATGGCAACTGAACGAAAGTGTTCTGGGTATTGAGGTGGTGTCAGAAATGAACGGCGTCCCGCTGGAGCAGCCAGCTCAAAAATTCAGGTATACCGGACAAGGGCAGCCGGAAGGCGATAC
>JBKHBQ010000179.1:0-8332 GCA_046542305.1 Bacteroidales bacterium | reverse complement strand
TCCAATAACCTTTCCTCCAGCAGCATCCTTCTGACCCCGGCATCCCATTTTTTTTTATACTTTCGCAGCCGAAACGGAAATACTCATTTAATGAAAATATCAATCATCGTTCCGGCTTACAACGAGGAAGATGCGATCCGCTTTAGTCTGGAAAAATTCATTGAACTCGGGTTTCACGAGAACCACGAGCTGATCTACATCAATGACGGCTCTACCGATCGTACGGCGGAAATCATCCGGGAATACCCGGTGATCCTATACAGCCACAACGTGAACAAGGGCTACGGCGCCGCACTTAAAACAGGTATTCGCAAAGCAACGGGCGACAAGGTGATCATCCTCGACAGCGACGGACAGCACGACCCCAGGTACATCCATCAACTGATAGAACTGCTGAAGGATTACGACATGGTAATCGGCGAGCGCGACAATAAATCGTTCCAGGTAAAAAGGCGGCAATCCGGTAAAAAGCTCATCCGCAAGGTGGGCGAATATCTGGTGGAACAAAAACTGCCCGACTACAACTCGGGCTTCCGCGGTTTCGACAGAACCCTGATCCATGAAATGCTGCACCTGATGCCCAACGGCTTTTCGCTCTCCACCACCTCCACCCTGGCATTTATGAAAGAAGGATATACCATCGCCACCTTCCCCATTACCGTGGAGGAACGCGTGGGCAGGAAAAGCAATGTGAAAATGGTGAAGGACGGCTCCAAAACCATGCTGCTGCTTTTCAGGATCATCATGCTCTTCAACCCGCTGAAAATCTTTTTCCCCTTCAGCGTCATCACCACCTTTCTGGGGCTGGCGTGGGGCACTTATGGCTATTTTATGGCCGACCGTTTCCCGAATAGTGCCATGCTGGTGGTGGTGTTCGGCATGATGATGTTCTTCATCGGGTTGCTTGCCGACCAGGTGGCTATGCTCAACCGGATCAAAAGATAGCCATGCCCGGATACAAAAACACCGATCACCGGCAAAACTGGACCGACCGCGAGGTGGAAGCACACTGGGATCGCGTGGCGGATATCTACATCCGTGAAAACGACAAGGTGAAAGACGCCCACGACCAGCGCTTCCGCGAAACGGTGAAACATCTCGATCCCGCTCCAGGCCTGAAGATCCTCAACGTAACCAGCCGCGATTGCGAAGCCGATGATTACATTAAAAAAGAAATGCCTGATGCCGAGGTGGTGAATGCAGAAATCTCGGCAGGGCTGATGCGTGAAGCACAAAAAGTGCGGCCCCGGGCGAAACAGGTAAAACTGGAAACCTATTCGGAATTGCCTTTTGGTGATGGTGAATTTCACCGGGTGGTATCGCTGGAAACTTTGGAACATGTGGCAGATCCGATCCGTTTTCTTGAAGAACTGCACCGGGTTTCCACACCGGATGCCATCCTGGTATTGAGTTGTCCGCCGGCCACCAGCGAAATCCCTTACCGGATATTTACCACTCTGTTTGGCGGCCATGGTGAGGGTCCGCACCGCTTTTTGCCGTCGAAGGAAGTGAAAGTGATGTTCGAAAAAACCGGCTGGAAACTCAAACTCCACAAGGGCACAGTGCTCATCCCGGTAGGACCGAAAAAAATGCAGGATTTTGGCGAAAGCCTGATCCGCCGGTTCGCGTTTCTCTCTGAATTAGGAATACGTCAGTTTTATGTCTGTGAAAAATATTGATCGATTAAAAAAGGTGATGCGCTCGGAGTTGTGCAACCGCTGCGGCTCCTGCGTGGGATTGTCGGGAGGAAAGGCAACATTCCGCAACCGTGAGGGCCGCTATCTGCCCGTGCTCACAAGTGAAGTGAATGACGAACTGGCCGACCGCATGTGGACTGCATGTTCAGGAAAATATTTCAGTTTTCCTGAGTACCGCGATCACTTTTATAAAAATGCACCGCATTTCCACGAATATATAGGTGCGTACAAAAACATCATGATTGGTTTTGCCAACGATGAAGCGGTACGCCGAAATTCGGCCAGCGGAGGCATCATTTCAGCAGTGCTGATCTGGCTGCTCGAAAAGGGCAGGATCGACGGGGTGGTCACCCTGCGCATGTCACCCGAAAAGCCGTGGCTGAGTCAGCCGTTTATCGCCACCACAAGCGAGCAGATTATGGAAGCGGCCCAGAGCAAGTACACCATCAGCTCGGTAAACGAGATCCTTCCGGAGATTGAAAAATTCGACGGCACGCTGGCATAAGTGGGCATCCCGCCGCAGGTGCAATCGATTCGTAAACTGCAAAAAATCAACGATCCTTCCGTAAGGAACATCAAATACATTTTTGGCCCTTTTTACGGGAACACGCTTTATTTTTCGTCGGTAAAAAGTTTTTTGAAAACCTACGGCGAAAAGGATTACACCAACATCGAAAAGCTGTGGTTCAGGCACGGCGAATGGCCGGGCAACATGCGCATCGAGCTGAAATCCGGACGTGTGATCGAACTCAAAAAGTTTCATGCCAACTACCTGATCCCGTTCCATGTGCTGAAAAACAGCTTGTATTGCACCGACTTCACCAACGAGTTCACCGACATCAGCGGCGGCGATGCCTGGGCACCAAGGTACGAGGAACGCGGGAAAGGTTTTTCGATGATCATTACGCGCACAACTGCCGGGCAGCAGATTATCGAAGAAATGGTAAAGGAAGGCCGTTTGACGGCGGATGCCATCACCGAAGCCGAAGCCATAAAAATGCACAGCCACGGCTACGATTTCAAAAAACGGGGCAGCTTTATCCGCATCCAATTCAGGAAGCTAACCGGTAAAGCCATCCCTGATTATGGATATACCCTGGGCGGTTTCAGCTTTAGCCGTTATATGATGGAAATGGTGATCAGCTCATTGTTCATTGTTCTGAGCACAAGGCCGGCACGATGGACCGTGGAACAATTCCCGCCGGGATTCATCGGAAAGCTGTTCGAAAAAGCCAGAACGGCCTGGAAAAACAGCACCAAAAAAATAAAACGCCGCGACCTGAAATAATCCGGGAAAGCCATGAAAAAAAAGAAATTCAGTTTCTTCCTGATCTTGCGGCTGCTGGGGATCGTCATTTTTATTGTGATCCTTACCCGGGTGGATTTGGGCAGGATTTTCGAAGTACTGCGCGACATCAGTATCTATCCGTTTCTCCTTGCCATTCTGTTCCAGGTTCTGCTGCTGCTTTTCAAAGGCATCCGCTGGCACATCATGAACGATGGCCGCGCACACAGGATGTATTGGATCAGGACCTTTGGCCGGTTTTTCGAAAGCTATGCCATCGGGGTGGTCACTCCCGGCAGGCTTGGCGAAATGATGAAAGCCGGACACGAAAAGGAAAAAAGCGACAAGGTAAATGCCCTGATCCGCGTGATATCGGAGCGTGGTTTCGACATCAGCATTTTCGTGCTGGTGGCGGTAATGGCGCTGTTTTTTGGCCACAGCCTCGAAATGGAATCGGGATTTAAATACCTGTTTCTGCTCATCGGCCTTGCGCTCGGGGTGGTTTCGTACCTCTTGCTGAGTTCCCGTAAAATCCTTGCCCTGCTTCAGAAAATCCTGCACAGGATCTCAAAAAAATCATCATCCATCATAATAAAAGGCAAGCAATATCGTAAAGGAACCGTTGCGCTTATCCTGCTGCTGTCGGTTTTGAGCAACTACAGCTATTTTATTTCCTGCTATTACCTGGCACAAAGTGTAGGGCTGCCACTCGGCTTGGTGGATACAGGTGCCGGGGTTGCCGTGGCCGGACTGGTAAACATGCTGCCCGTTACCGTGATGGGCCTGGGAACGCGGGAACTGATTTTTCTGAGCATATTTAATGCGTACGCCGAAAGCACTGTATTGGCCTTTTCCTTTGCGATCTTTCTGGTGGCGCAGATCGGCGGCGGACTGATCTCGATGATCCTCGGACAAGTTTTCCTGATCATGGACCGGAACCACATCAGGAAATCCGAAATACAAAATTGATGTTTTAAACCTGAAGAAATGAAGAAATACCTGATTGTTACGGGAGCTAACGGATACCTCGGAAAATACGTACTCGCCGAAGCGGTAAGGCAAAACTACGGCGTGATCGCATTTAAGTACGACCACGTGCGGTCTACCATAATTGAGCACCCTGACATCGAATACATCCATTGCGATATCACCAAAGACATTCTGCCACAGGAAGGCATTAAAAAAATCACAGAAGGAAAGGAAATTGCCGGAATCATCAACGCGGCTGCGCTGCTGGGCAGTTCCGATTACGATGCCAATTACGCCGTAAATGCCGGAGGTGTGCAAAAAATGATCGATTTCGCCAATGTCAGCGGCATCAAAAAATTTGTGCAGATCAGCAGCGTGGTGGTGCTCAAAAAGATCAAAGGTCCTTACGGGATCACCAAACTTGAAGGGCAGAAAATCCTCGAAAAATCCAGCCTCGACTACACGGTGTTCATCCCGGCCATGATCCTCGGACCCGAAAGCCTCGGCATCAACCGGGTGCTGAAAAATGTTTTTCGCTTTCCGGTGGCCGTGCCGCTCATCGGATCGGGCAAACAAACCCAGCATCCCATCTTTGTAAAGGATTTCGCCAGATACATCGTTAAGTCAGTAGAAAACCCCAACAGCAGGAACAAAGTTTACGAAATCGCCGGTGATACCGTAATCAGCTTTAAGAATCTCATCCGGGCCATCCTGAAGATCAGAAAACAGCAAAAACTCTTTGTGCCGCTGCCGGTTTTTGTGGCCTCCTCGCTGGGAAAGTTTTTCCAGGCTACTCAAAAAGTGCCGGTGTTTACGGCCGAGCATGTGAAGGGCATTCTTCAGGATTCGCACCTCAACACCCGGCAGCTCATCGTCGACCTGGATTTTAAACCCACGCCGCTCGAAGAGGCGCTCACGTTTACACTGAAAGAGATCGGCAACAACTGGGACCACTTCATCAATGCACGGCCCGAGGAGGTGATCAGGCTTCAGGAAGTGCCCACAGCCTCCGCGAAAGCCGTTTAAGCTTTTTTTAGGAACGCATTCATCCGGCGTACTTTCTGTTTATTACCTTTGCACTATATGGCAAACCAGATCGAAATAAAAAATAAAAAGGCTTCATATCAGTATTTTCTTGTGGAGGAATTTACGGCGGGCCTGCAGCTTACCGGCACGGAAATCAAATCCATCCGGCAGGGCAAGGCCAGCATCGCCGAGGCTTTCTGTACATTTAAAGGCGACGAATTGTTTGTAAGAGACATGCACATCGCCATTTACACCGAAGGCACCATTTACAACCACGAGCCCAAGCGCGACCGCAAGCTGCTGCTCACCCGCCGCGAACTGAAAAAGCTCCAGGGCAAAGTAAACGAAAAGGGATTCACGATCATTCCCACGCTCCTTTTTGTGAACGAAAAAGGTCTGGCCAAGCTTAACATCGCCCTGGCCAAGGGTAAGCACTACTACGACAAACGCGACACCATAAAGAAAAAAGACATCAAACGCGACCTGGAAAGGGCCGGATTTTAACATTTCTTATTTTTCCGGTAAAATTTCCCGCCCTATTTTTGAGTTTTCATTTACATATTTAAAAATCAGAATATGAAACGCATCACATCACTTGCCATAATTTTTCTTTTTCTTTCCGGATTTTCGCTACGAGCCCAGGAGGACAACAAAATAAAATGGTACAGCATTGAAGAGGCAGTGGAACTAAACAAGAAAAACCCGAAGAAATTTTTTATCGACGTGTACACCGACTGGTGCGGCTGGTGCAAAAAAATGGATGCCAACACCTTTACCGATCCGGTAATTGTACAATACATGAACGAACACTTCTGGCCTGTAAAATTTAATGCCGAAGGCGCCGAACCCATCACAATCAGCGGGCAGAAATACGTAAACCCCAACCCCGGCAAGCGTCGTTCCACACATCAGCTTGCTGCAGCGCTGCTCAACGGCAAACTCTCCTACCCTTCTTTCGCTTTTCTCGATCAGGATGTAAAGCTCATCACCGTTCTGCCCGGCTACAATCCTCCTGAAAAGCTCGAGCCGGTGCTTCACTACATCGCTGAAGGAGCCTATAAAGAAGAAACTTTCCAGACATTCAGAAATAATTTCAAGGGGAGCTTTGATTAAATTGCTCGCGCATTGGCTGCGCGTCATTGGCTTCGCGCACAGTTTCCTGGAGATTTGAAAATTTCATTTTTGGAATTGAGCCACTGGTGTATGAAAACAAAGCTCTTCTGACATTGGAAGGTTATGCTGCGGGTATTTATTGCTACACAAATGAATTACAGCAGCTGATGACCTTTGTAAAGCTGCCATTCCCTGCCCTGGAATACAATTCGAAGGGTGAAATCAAAGCTTATTGGATGTATTATTAACGGCTTTCCCTACTGCACCAGATAAGTGTTCAGCATGGCATACAGCACTTCCATGGAAATGGGCTTTGACACATGGTCTTCGAAACCTGCCATTTTGCTTTTCTCCCTGTCAACGTGCAGCGCATTGGCAGTTTGTGCCACAACCGGCACATCCGCATTTATTTCTCTGATCTTTTCGATCACCTGGTAACCGTCCATTTCGGGCAGCCGAATATCAAGCAGCACCAGATCCACCTCATTCTTGTCAAAGTATTCCACTGCCTTGGGTCCCGTGTCGGCATGAAGGATGTTGGCACGTGTGTCGAGGAGCATACCCTGCAGCATGAGGAAACTGAAAGGATCGTCCTCTACGATCAGGATGGTTTTGTCGTCGAGCAAAGGCACAATTTCCCCGTTTTCTTCGTTGTAAACCGGCTGGTCGGCGGGCACTTCCTCGATTCTGTAAAAGGGATGGGTAAAATAAAACACAGATCCTTTTCCCGGTTCGGATTCAAACCAGATTTCTCCGTCCAAAAGCGATACAAGGTGTTTGCAGATGGCCAGTCCCAGACCGGTACCCCGGAATTCCGATTTGCGCGTATCGTGCAGCCGGTTAAAACGTTTAAACACGCGCTCGTGATCTTCGGGAGATATGCCCATACCGCTGTCTTTTACATAAAAAAGAACCTTACCTTCCTTTTCGAGGAGCCTGTAACCGAACTCTACACCGCCTTTCTCCGTGAACTTCAAGGCATTGGTGATAAGGTTAGTCAGCACCTGCTGAAGCCGGTGAATATCGGTGTGAAGGATAATTTCGCGGCTGCGGTCGAAAGGCTCCTTTAACACCAGATTTAGGTGATTTCGCTTGTATTTTCGCTTTAAACCAGGCATGAGCATCCGTGAACGGGCAATAAATTTCCCTACAGATACATACTCCTTCGACAGCGACATTTCATTTTTATCCAGCCTTGAAAAGTCAACAATATCATCGATGAGCCGCATGAGCTGCTTTCCGTTAAAATCAATGGCATCTAGATATTCCGTTTCGGTACTTCCGATTACGGTTTTCTGCAACAATTCGGTAAATCCGAGGATCGAATTCATCGGAGTGCGAACTTCATGCGAAATATTCTGGATAAAAGCATATTGTACTTTGCTCTCGGTTTCTGAGCGCCGCATGGCATCGCGCATGGCTTCCTCAATTTTTTTCCGCTCGCTGATATCGATGCCAACGCCCACCTGCCTGCCATCGGGTATACGCACATTGGCCCAGCTTGTTTCGATATCCCTGCCATCCTTTGTACGCATCACAAGATCTTTAAAGCCGGGCTGCAGCGAACGCATGTAGCGGAAAACCTCCTTCCGGTAGAGCGGATCGGGGTAGGCCAGCTCCAGAATGTCGTGATGCAACAGGTCGTCGTTTGAATATCCGGTGATATCTTCCACGGCTTTGTTCAGGGTAACCTTTTGCACTTTTTCATCGTAGATCACCACCATTACCGGTATGGTATCGATAATGGTTTGCAGCAATTGCCGGTCTTCCTTCAACTGTTGCTGGTACCGGGCCAGTTCATGATCGTTATCTTGATGTTTTATCAGTTCGCTGTAGAGTTCCTGCCTGGCTGCAATTTCTTCGGTAATGTCGTTGATAAAAATAACACCCACCATAAATTTGCCATTGGCATCATATTCCGGTTTTCCGCTAAAGCTGCCAAAAAAAGTTTTGCCGGTATCCTTCCGCACCACTTTCAATTTCACCTTGCTGAATTCCTCACCATTGAGCACCCTGCTATAGGGCCATTGCTCAATTGGTAGCTCCTGGTGATAAAGATCATAAATCGCGAAATTTTCACCCGGATTCTTGCAAAACAGCAATGCTTCACCCTCGGTTAGTCCATGGAGGCGCAGGCAGGCCGGATTACATTTTAATAAGGTGCCATTACTTTCGAACAGCATGGCACTTTCCTGCATCTTATCAAATATGATGTGAAAAAAATCATGTAGTTGGGGATGAG
>JBKHBQ010000178.1:0-8338 GCA_046542305.1 Bacteroidales bacterium | reverse complement strand
TGCTTTTGAGCGGTGTGTCCGATATCTGCGTGTGAATGTGGAAGCAGGTGAATGGTCATTTCCCTCACCGGCTTCAGGGTTACCTCTTCGTCGGTCAGCGTACCCTGATCGCTGGTGATTTTCACCGGGATCACTGTTTCTCCGGCAGATGCGGGGATCTGTAGAAAATACCTGTTAAAACCGAAACCAGGCTCTTTGTAAAATGTATTTCCCGCGATTTCAAATATTGTCGTAGCTGGTTCACTGTACCTGATCACATCGATCCTGATCACCTGCTCAGGTCCGGTGGATCCACGTTTCAGACCGGGTTGGGTAACGATTTCCACCCGGTTGAGTGGTGCGTATTCATATACCATAAACCAGGTGGGACTTTTATTATCCTGGCCGTAAACCCGTATATTCAGAGGCCGCCCGGCATATTCGGGTTTTGAGTTTAAGGTAAGGATCAGGTAACCGGTCAGATCGCCATTTCTGTCGACATCTTTCTTCCTGAAGGTGAGTGAGCTTTCTTCAGGCCCGTTCCAGGTAATCTCTGTCAGCAGGGTATCCGCCGGGCTGTGAATGGTAAAATATTTTACGCTGTCGATCAGCATTTCCCAGCGTTGCGGATCTTCTGCGTTAACGTCGATAGCCGCAAGCATCAGCAACTGAATTTTTCCGCCGGGATTTGTACCGGGCAGGGGCATGGTTTCCCATTCGATTTCAGGATGATCCATGTTCGACTGCACCAGCATAGCTGCATGCACATCCGGTTGCGGAGCGTGATAGCCGAAACCTCCGCCGGTGATCGTTGTCCGGTAACCTGAAAGGTAAGGCTGCGCCAACGCGGCATTTGTAAGGAGCAGAATTAAAGCAGGAAGTAATCGGATTTTCATAAGATATATTCTTTTGCTCAAAAATATATTTTTTGGCAGAAATAGAAATAAAAAAGCCACACGAACAGGTTGTGTGGCTTTCCTCAGGCAGCATCGTTTTTACTTTTCATCCATAAACGGATAGCGAAAATCGGTTGGCGGGTCGAAATTTTCTTTGATGGAGCGCATACTTACCCAGCGAAGCAAGTTCAAGTACGAGCCTGATTTATCATTGGTTCCCGAGGCACGGGCGCCGCCGAAAGGCTGCTGGCCTACCACTGCTCCGGTGGGCTTATCGTTAATGTAGAAATTGCCGGCGGCATTTATCAGCATTTCGCTGGCCAGATCGATGGCATAGCGATCGGTAGCGAAGATGGCCCCGGTAAGTGCATAGGGCGAGGTATTGTCGATGAGTTCCAGGGCGTCTTCAAATTTTTCATCATCGTAAAGGTATACGCTGAGCACAGGTCCAAAAATTTCTTCCCTCATGGTGATGTAATTCGGATCTTCACACAGCAGCACGGTAGGTTCGATAAAATAACCCTTGGATTTGTCGTAATTACCGCCTGCCACCACTTCAATGCCATCTTCTTTTGCCTGGTCGATATATCCCGTAATCTTGTTAAATGCCGGCTCGTCAATCACGGCGTTGATGAAATTCCTGAAATCTTCCACGCCGCCCATTTTGAACGATTTCAGATCTTCCACCACATAGCCGCGTACTTCTTCCCACATCGATTTCGGAATGTACGCCCGCGATGCCGCCGAGCATTTTTGTCCCTGATATTCGAATGCGCCACGCGATAATGCCGTAGCCACCTGCTTTGGATGGGCGCTCTTGTGGACCATCACGAAATCCTTGCCTCCTGTTTCGCCAACAATGCGCGGATAGGTATTGTGGATCGCCACATTGTCGCCGATGGCTTTCCATATTTTTTTGAAAACCTGTGTGGAGCCGGTGAAATGAACCCCCACAAAATCGGGATGGGCTGCCATGACTTTTCCGCCGACCGGCCCGGGAACATTCACCATGTTGATCACTCCGTCGGGTAATCCGGCTTTCTGCAACACTTCCATGATGACGGCGGCCGAATACACCTGTGTGCTTGACGGTTTCCATACCACTACATTTCCCATCATTGCGGGCGCCGTGGGCAGGTTTCCGGCAATGGAGGTGAAATTGAATGGTGTGATGGCATACACGAAACCTTCAAGCGGTCTTTGCTCGATGCGGTTCCAGTTGCCTCGCGGAGAAATGGCCTGCTGCTTGTAAATCTGCGACATAAATTCCACGTTGAACCGCAGAAAATCGCTTAGCTCCACTGCTGCATCTATTTCGGCCTGATGAACGGTTTTTGACTGGCCGAGCATGGTGGCCGCATTGATCTTAGCACGATAAGGACCGCTGATCAGGTCGGCGGCTTTCAGAAATATCGCAGCACGCTGATACCAGGGAAGGCTCTGCCACTTTTTACGCACCCATAATGCTGTGTCGATTGCTTTGTGAACATGTTCGGCGCCGCCTACATAATAGTGGCCCAACAGGTGATCGAGTTCGTGCGGGGGACGGATTTCGATTTTATCATCGGTGCGCACTTCCTCCCCTCCGATAACCATCGGGATATCTGTAACATTGGACCGCAGTTCATTGATCATGGATTTTAACCTGGCTCTTTCCGGTGTCCCGGGAGCATACGACAGTACAGGTTCGTTTTTGGCTTTCGGTACTTCGAACATTCCTCTTGACATTATCTCAACAGTTTTAGTTTTACAATATATTTTGTCTGTACACACATGTGTTTGCAGGGCTGCAAAATTACAGGTTTAGGAAGTTTTGAGCAGGGGAACAGAACGCTGGAAATCATAAAATTAGTTAAACCAAAAGTTTCTTTCACGGAGATCCTGCCCGATCCGCAATATAATGGCCATGGTATCGAGTAACCTGATCAGCAACGCCATAAAGTCTTCACATCCAAATGGAATGATCAGGTTGACGGCTGAAGCGAAGCAATTTGGTTCCAATGCGTAAATGATAGAAGTGTGCGATGCCGGTAACCGCATCGGCATCAGCAGCGAAAATGTGGAAGGATGATGAGGGCCGAAAGTGAACCGGCAAGGGAAATACCTTTGCTTTTCCCCTCCCAACGGCAGGTAGTGCAGAAAAGTTTTCATTTTTAAAATCTTTTACTGAACTTTGAGGGCTTCAAATTCCTTTCCGGGTATGCACCGGAATAAATCGATGTTAAAAAGCAGCCGGCTGTTACAAAAACTGAAATGTTAATGTTCAGGTTAGGGAGCGTGATGAAAAAATGGATACTGGCTTCTTTTTGTGTACTGCTTTTATCACCGGCTCGTTCGAATATCGACAGCCTTTATGCTGTGCTTGGTTCGGCGGCTGATGATAGTGTACGATCGGAGGTCAATTGGCAGCTTGCTGCGCTTCTGATGGATCGGCATGATTATGAGCTCGCCGAATACCACCTGAAGCAATCGATCGATCAATTACAGCATTTTGCCGGCTCACCACGCTTATCGCAACGCATGGTTTCACTTAGCGGCTTATTGATCCGCAGGGGACTTTATCAGGAGGCAAGGGAATCGGCGATGCTGGCGGCCCATATTGCTGATGAATCTAACGACCTTCTTGTGAAGGGTAAAGCACTGCTGAATGCCGCCATCGCCCTGAAGGAAACAAATCGGGATAGTTTATCATTACAGTTTTTTCAGCAGGCATACCACATTTTTGCAGATTTTAATGATAGTTTGCTTATTGCCTGTGCCTGCAATGGATTAGGTACCGTGTACAAGGAACTTGAAAATTATGATGAGGCGTTGAAATATTACCGGCGTTCCCTGGATTTGAAAAAGGCTCTTGGCGCTGATGCCGCAGTAATTAATTCACTCGGAAATATAGGAAATGTACTCGTTGCCCGGCAGAAATACGACACTGCCCTTCAGGTTTTCGATGAGGTGATCAGGTTGTCGCACATCAGAAATGATGCTTATGCCAGGGCAGCCACTCTGAGCAATATGGCTGATGTTTTTCTGGAGCAAAACCGGCCTGAAACTGCATTGACTGCCATCGACAGTGGCCTTTCCATTTCCACACAAAATAGATATTTCGACCTGTCCCGCGATTTGTACCGGAAGCTCAGTGATTTTTATGCTGCACGCAATAACTACCGGCAGGCATTCGGCTATCAGCAAAAAATACAGGCCATGAAGGACAGCCTCAATGAAATACGCACGGACGATTTACTTGCAGAATTGAAGCGTATGCAGCAGATAAATGCGATGCAGCAGGAAATAAACCGGGTAGTGTCGCAAACCAGCGGCTATAAGCTGATGTACATCGTGATTTTTGTGCTGATATCTCTGGTGGCCATCTACAGCTACATTAGAAATATAAAACTGCGGAAAGCCAGGAATGCTTACCGTGCAAGCGAGCGGAAATACCGAATGCTGGCAGAAAATGCCAACGAGGTGGTGTGGAGTGCCGATCTCAATATGAACCTTGTCTATATCAGTCCTTCCACCGAAAACTTATTCGGATATCCCAGGCATGTGCGCAAAAAGATTCCCTTAAGCGATATTATAACTCCTGAATCCTACGATATGCTGCAGCGTAAGCTGCATGAAAAAATTGCAGCATATAAAAAATCCGGAAAGGTAGGTGAGCCGGTAACCATGGAAATAAAGGGCATACACAGGGAGGGGCATACGGTATGGGTAGAGCTGCTGGCTAACCTGACCACTGATGAAGATGGTGCACTTACCGGTGTACAGGGGGTTTCGAGGAATATTACCGCCCGTAAGATTGCTGAACTGAAAATGCTTGAGCTGATCGAAAATCTGCGGCTGCAGGATGAGGAACTCAGGTTACAGAATGAAAAGATCCAACTGGCCAGGATGGAGGTGGAGCGCCGGGCCAGACAATATTTCGATCTGTTCGAAAACAGCCCCGTAGGCTACCTGGTCCTGGATGCCTCGGCAACGATCAGGCAACTGAATTCTGCTGCTGAGAAAATCCTTGGTCATAGCAAGTCCGCGCTGATCGAAAGCAGTTTTACCGGCTATGTTGTTGAAAAGGAACGGGAAACATTTGTCGGACTTCTGCACAAAACCCTCGAACTGCAGAAAAAACATGAAAAGGAGTGTGAAATCAGCAGCATAAACGCCAGGGTGGTATTTGTGCCTGAGCTAGTGGAATCGGAATCCTTTGTGCGCATCGCCATTATCGACATCAGCACGGAGAAGCAAACCCGTGATAAATTGTCGGAGGCGCTGCAACTGATGAGTTCGGTTTTCGATGCCATACCTGGCGGGATCAGCGTTGTGGACAGGCATTACAACGTGATTATCCTGAACAGCAGGCTTCAGAAGATCAACAATGTGAGCAGCAAAAACGAGGTAATTGGCAGGAAATGCTACCAGGTTTACCGCTGCGAAGACAAGCCCTGCGAATCCTGTTCGCTGACCAGGGTGCTGAAAACCGGGCAGACGGTGATCCGCCAGACCATCCCCCGAGAGGAATTGCTCACCGGTTCTCCGCACCGCATCTATTCCAGTCCAATTTTTAGCGAAAGCGGCGAGATTACCGGCATGGTGGAGGCGGTGATGGATATTTCGGATCTGGTAAAAGTAGAAGAAGCCCTGAAGGAAAGCGAAAAGAAATTTGAAGAGCTCTTCAACGAAATTCCCGATGCCATTTTTATTACCCGGCTCGGACCGGAGCATTCCGGAGATATTGTGGCTGTGAATCCTGCAGCCGAAAAACAAACCGGCTATTCCGCGGCGGAACTCACCGGAATGAATTTATTGCGCGACATTGTTTGTTGCCGGGAATCAGACCAAGAACTGACCGACAGGCGGGAAAACAACCTGGTAGCCAGCAAAAAAGTTGAACTCATCGAGCAAAAGCGAAGAAAAGACGGCAGCATGGTGTGGACTGAAGTGCTGATTCAGAAGATTTGCATCAATAACAAGGATATGGCGTTGTCGGTTTCGCGCGACATTACCGACAGGCGGCGTGCCGAGGAAAACCTGCGACTGTCGGAAACCAGGATCAGGTCGCTCATCGATGCTTTGCCCGACCTGCTTTTTATATTCGACGGCGAAGGAAGGTTCCTCGACTATCATGCACACGACCCCGGAAAGCTCCTGGTAAAGCCCGAGGTGTTTATGAACCGCCCCATCATGGAAGTACTGCCTGAGTACATTGCCAAAGTCACGCTAAAACACATCAGGCTGGCGATGGAAACCGGGAAAATGCAGGTTTTCGAGTACAGCGTGAAGACACCGAAGGGTGTGGCTTACCATGAAAGCCGGATGGTGAAAAGCAGGGAAAACGAAGTGTTGACGGTGGTACGCGATATTACCGAACCAAAAATGACCGAACTGGAGTTACGTAAAAGCGAAGAAAAATACCGAACCATCTTCACAAATTCGCCCGTAGGCATTTTTAATTTTGATGAAAACGGGATCATCCTGGACTGCAATCAGAATTTTGTAGACATCATCGGCTCCTCGCGTGAGATGCTTGTGGGATTCGATATCCTCAAAAAAGTTTCCGATCAGAAGCTGGTAACCGCCATTCGCGCGGCCATTCAAACCGGTAGCGGGTATTACGAAGATTATTACAAATCGGTTACCGCTGCCAAAGTAACGCCGGTAAAGGCTTTTCTCCAGGCAATCCGCGATAGCAGGGGCGATTTAATCCATGGGGTTGGCATTGTTGAAGATATCACCGGGCAGAAGAAATATGAAGATCAGTTGCTGTTGGCAAAAAAGAAAGCCGAGGAAAGCGATAAACTGAAATCTTCGTTTATGGCCATCATGTCGCACGAACTGCGTACACCGCTCAACTCCATCATCGGATTTTCAGAGATGCTCGAATATGGCATCCCCGAAGATCAGGTACAGGAAACTGCAGAGCTGATTACCAGGAGCGGAAAGCATTTGCTGGCCATAATCGAAAATATATTCGACATCAGCCTGATCGACAGCGGGGATGTGAAGATTGCCATCGAGAATTTTACGCTGCAGCGTTTGATGGACAGCCTGCAGACGCTGGCAGGTAAAACTTCCGTACAACTGAAAAAGCAGCATCTCGACATCGTTATTCAGATGCCTGAAAACCTGAAGGAGCTCAGGGTATGCACCGATATCCAGAAAATGTTCAAAATCTTTTCGCACCTCATCCATAATGCGTTAAAATTCACACGCAAGGGCGGTATTGAAATTGGGATCAGGGAAGAAAACGTTTCCGGAATCACCGATAACATTCTATTTTATGTGAAGGATACCGGCATCGGCATCGAAAAGGAAAAGCACCGGCTGATTTTTCAGTTGTTCAGGCAGGCCGACGAAACCAGCACCCGTGAATTCGAAGGAACCGGGCTGGGGCTGTCTATTGCCAAAAGACTTATCGAACTGCTGGGTGGCGAAATCTGGCTTGATTCCACCCCCGGCGAAGGCAGTGTGTTTTACTTCGAGTTGCCTTGTTTTAAAAGTACCCACGAAGCCGTGGAATTTCTGTATAAAAAATCGGGGACAGAAATCAGGAGCCGCGACAGCAAGACTATCGTGATAGCTGAGGACGACGATTCAAATTTCCAGCTTTTCGAACTCCTGCTGAAACGAAAAAAAATGAATGTGATACGTGCCTACAACGGCCGCGAAGCTGTGGAGCATGTGGAACGGATGCCCGACATCAACCTGGTGCTGATGGACATCAACATGCCGGTGATGAATGGTTATCAGGCTACTCGCGAAATTAAGAAACTCAGGAAAAACCTGCCGGTGATTGCCGTAACTGCGTATGCCATGGCCGGTGATGAATATAAGGCCAATCAGGCCGGTTGCGATGATTACCTTACCAAGCCCATCAACAACAAATTATTTTATCAGACGGTTTATAAGTACATTTCCTGAGCAGCTGCTGATCTGCAAGATTATTAAAAAGTTTGTCAGAATGGGTGTAAATTGTTATCAATTGCTTATTTTCGCAGCAGTGCAAGAGGTAACCATCAGAATACAAAAAAAATGAATTTAAGGGAAATCAATACAGATAAAGCTGTGGTGATCGAAATCGAAGGCAGGCTGGATACCACCAATTACGGACAGCTCGAAAAAAAGATCATCGAACGCATCGATGCCGGCCATTTCAACATTCTTTGCGACTGCGAAAAAATGGATTATGTGAGCAGTTCGGGCCTGCGAATATTCTTAATGGCGCTGAAAAAGATCAATGCGCTGAAAGGAAAATTCGTACTGTGCGGTTTACAGGAAAACATCAGGGAAATCTTCGAGATATCCGGGTTCACCAGCATTTTCTCCATTTACGATACCCAGGCCGATGCCCTGGAAAATGGGTTTTAGAAATTATTACATTCGGAAAGTGAAATATGCAGGTTTTTGGCAGCTCCGCTACCTGGGTTATTTGTTAAGTGCTCCGAGCTATTCCTCAACATAATCCTGCCTGA
>JBKHBQ010000177.1:0-8365 GCA_046542305.1 Bacteroidales bacterium | reverse complement strand
CCGGCTATCACTGCCCTGCTGGTGTGTGTGGCTCCGGAGACGGCATCTGCCGGGTAATCCACGGCATCTTGCAGGCTTTTGCCCCGCCACTGACCGATGAATTTATCTTCGTAAATGGCCCGCACATAGTCGAAAGTCTCGTTATTGGGCAGCAGCGTGATTTTAGTGATCGTCAGGCTGTCATCCACGCCAATCAGCAGCGGCACAATGCCTCCGTAACCAAACTGCCGGGAGTAGTCGGACGAAAGGAGTGCCGATCCTGTTTTTTCGCCTTTGCCGTCGTACACAACAAAAGCCCCGGATCTGTTGCGTTCGAAACCTGCTGCCGAAGGGAAGATTTCCTGCACATCGCGAAGGCTCACCGTGACTTCCACTTCGTTTTTCTGAAAAAGAAAGTCCCTGCCGCCCCTGTAGGCTATGGCTGCCAATATTAGGATGATCAAAATGTACTGGTATGCCGTTTCCCCGATTTGCCGTTTGTTCATGAATACCGATTGTTAATTGCTGAACCCGTGAAGTTAATTTGCTTCTCAACAAATCATCTTCCATGGCAAAAATAGATTTTTCAGGGTACGGTAAACGAATTGTAACAAATCGTTTGGGGTGTTTTTTTGTGGAGATGTATTTACTGGAACAATAGTGACCGATTAAGATATACAAATCCCTACGATTAAGGTTTGGTTGTCTTTCAAACTATTATTTTATGAGAGAATGGGAATAGCCTGTTGATGATCCCATAAGGCTTCGGTAAGGAACTATTGCTTTGGTTTGTAAAAAACAGTGCGGGTGGTTTCGAATAGGGAGAAAGTAGGACCAATTCATAACTGTTTCGGCTACTATTTTTGTTCATTGTTTGCCAACGTGCTTTATTTTCCAATTTATCTTTCTGAGTCTATCAGATACAGCTATTAAGGTTTTGATAATATCATTTTCAACAGGTAACTCACCTGTTACCAAATCTTTGAATTTACCATTGTATTCTGCACTAAGTTGTTTCCATGTTTCTTTTGAGTTACTAAATATGAGTGCAGTTGAAGGATGTTCAGGAATCCAGTCGTTATTGTTCTTATAGCTAATCATGTCGTCATTTCCTACCTTTTTAAGCATATCATCGAAATCGCTACTTTCAAAGAACTGCCGTATTTCTTCATCTTTCAGCATTTGATGGATGTCATACACGTGACGAATTTTGTTTCTTAAGTCAGCTATGGGGTCTTCCGATCTCGAAAACCTTACTAAGCTCATGATTTTCTCACAGATTGTTCTCAGTTTACTTAATACCTGAATGGTAAATGGAGCCATTTTGTACTGTTTAATCAATTCATCCTGACTTTTGACTTTCATCATTTCATAGATATAGGAACTGACCTGCATCTCAGAGAACGGTTCAAAATTTCCCAACCAGGTAGCTTCAACCACTACATGTTCTCTTACCTGTCCAAAATCTCCATTAAATATCTTTTCGTACTGGTGAACCGTTTTCCGAATGTTGCCCATTTTATTGGTCAGTCCTTCAACTTCAATTTCAGGAATTACCCTTCCCACTGCCTTACTGATTATCCGGAGTTTCCTTTTTAACTGATTATCGTTCTCACCTTCATTTCGGAATACTACCATATCAATATCTTCTGAGAATCGTTCTATCAGTTTGTGGCATTTTGAGAGTGCTGTGCCGCCTTTGAAAACAGTGTGTTGGGCTATTTCCGAATGGAATATTTCATATAATGCTACCGTAACCCAATAATCCTTTTCTATGTAAATATCCCGCATGTCTATATATTCCGCTGTTGCAATGATTGCATCTTGTAACAGCTCCTTGTTATTGTGCAGGTTCATTTCAGTTAATATTCCAATTTGGTGCTGTTGGTAAGATTTCTTCTTTAATTCCCAGTTTATAGGTCGTTAACGGGTTCAGTTTTGTTTTCAGGCTTTCCAGGCCGTTATTCTTATTTGATAATTCAAGTATTGCCCCCAATAATGCTGTTGCACGTGGAGGGTATTTCATAGCGTATCGGATCATTTTGGACCGATCATTGTCGGAAAGCGTGCCGATTTTGTTTTTGAGTAAAGTTATGGCTGACTTTTTGTCCAGATCGGAAATAGTTTTGAAATCTTTCAGCGCATCTAATATTTCAAGCAGGTAAAAATTTTCATTGGTTACATCAACATAGCTTTTAACCGGCTTTACCGGTGTTTTTCCGATTTTGGTAGTTACCCGTTTTACTTTACTGGCTACTTTGATGGTTTGGGGTACCTGAGTGGTTAAACCCATTCGATTATATAATGATCCTCCTGTAATGTATGCAATGCGTTTGCCATCTTGAAAGAGGTATGGTTTAAGCAGTTCATCTTCTACTGGCCTCAGCTCACCAAATGCAGATTGTTTTGGTTTGTAGAATACTCCGGTGTTTACCCTTTTTACAATACCCTTTTTGATTAAACGCTCTATGGCTTTGGCGGCGGCACTGTATTCCCGTTGATCAATGCCAAGCTGCTGATAATTGAAGGATTTCCCTTCCTTCATCCTTTTAATCTTACGTTCTATTTTCTCTGCTACCTTCATTGAGTTATGAAACTACTTAGTGAAAACAAAGATAGGAAATTATTATTTCTTGTCAAGTAAATTGCGCAAATTACTTGACGCGGAAATTAGATTTTAGAGAATTGAAGATGGGTGGTCAGTATGTTATTAATTTATTGCCAACGATCATTTGCGCGAGAGCACACATATCAGGCCGCTAAAACCCCTGCCGCCCCTGTACGCGACGGCCGCCAGAATAAGGATGATTAAAATGTACTGGTATGCCGTTTCCCCGATTTGCCATTTATTCATGAATACCGATTGTTAATTGCTGAACCCGTGAAGTTAATTTGCTTCTCAACAAATCATCTTCCATGGCAAAAATAGATTTTTCAGGGTACGGTAAACGAATTGTAACAAATCGTTTGGGGTGTTTTTTCAGTTAATATTCTAATTTGGTGCTGTTGTCGCACACCGGTTTTTTTGGAACCTACCCCAAAATCGCCCCGATAATGGTAGCCGAAAGCAGGGAGGCCAGCGTACCGCCGATGAGGGCTTTCATGCCGTATTTGGAGAGGAACCACCGTTTGTTGGGCGCCAGTCCGCCGATGCCGCCGATCTGAATGCCGATGGAGGCGAAGTTGGCAAAGCCGCACAGCATATAGGTGGCCATGATCACGGATTTCTGGTCGCTGAAGACATTCATTTCCTTGAGGCTGGCCAGGCTGGTGTAGCCTACAAATTCGCTGGCGATAAGCTTTTCGCCGAGCAACTGGCCCAGCAGGGTGATATCCTGCGCGTTTACGCCGATCATCCACATGAGCGGGGCAAAGGTGTAGCCCAGGATGAATTCGAGCGACAGTTCGGTGTATTGCCCGTTGGTGATACCTGCGATGGAGGCGTTGATGTCGGTCCATACGCCCACTTTAAGCAGAATATAATTTACCATGGCGATAAAGGCAAAGAACACCAGCAGCATGGCGCCCACATTGGCGGCGAGTTTGAGGCCTTCGGTAGTGCCGTTCGACAGGGCGTCGAGGAAATTTTTGCCGATCTTATCCTGCGCCACTTCCACCTTCATGTCGATGGCATCGGTTTGCGGCATCAGGATTTTGCTGATCACCACGGCGCCGGGCGCAGCCATCACGGAGGCCGTAAGCAGGTGCTTGGCAAAGATGAGCCGCTGCACAGGATCCTCGCCGCCCAGGAAACTGATGTAGGCCGCCATGACGCCGCCGGCCACGGTGGCCATGCCGCCGATCATCACCAGCAGCATCTCCGAATTATTCATTTTAGGCAGATAGGCCTTGATCATCAGCGGCGATTCGGTTTGCCCCAGAAAAATATTGCCGGCCACCGAAAGGCTTTCGGCGCCCGAAATCCTCAGGGCTTTGGTCATGAGCCAGGCCATCGCCCACACCACTTTCTGGATGATGCCCAGGTAGAACAGCACGCTGGTGAGCGCCGAGAAAAAGATGATGGTGGGCAGGATCTGCAAGGCGAAAATATATCCCACCTTTTCGATCTGCATCAGGTCGTTGAACAGGAAGGTGCTGCCGATCTTGGTAAAGTCGAGGATCACCACAAAAATGCCCCCGACAATCTCGAAGAAGCCTTCGACAAAGGGAATAAAAAGAATGCCCAGCGCCATCCCCACCTGGATGGCAAGGCCGGTAAGCACCACTTTCCATGATACGGCTCTGCGGTTGGAACTGAACAGCCAGGCGATAAGGATCAGGAACATGATGCCCACCAATCCGCGGACAAGCGTCATCAGGGTGAAACCGCCGCCGCTGCGCTGTACGAAACCTGATGCAGGAGGCGTGGCGTTCACATAGGTGTACACCGTGCCGGCATCGCGCAGGATGAGTGAATCTTTGGTGATCTTTTGGATGTAATAGCCCTTTGCTTTCTTTTCAGACTGCAGTTGGTCCTCGATCAGCCGCGTCACCTCTTCGCCGTTCCGGTAATAAATGATCACGGGTTGTTGGTTTATCACACGGTACACGGTGGAGTCGACGGATTTTTCGTCGGGCTGGAGGTCGTATTCGAACAGCAGTTTCTGCCCATCGAGTTGCCAGTTGCCGGTAAGGAAAAGATTCTCGGCTTCGAGCCGGTGTTCGAACGTCATGATCTCGCCGGCAAGGCTTAGGTGATCGCCGGGCGAGGGATCGGCCACGGATTTTCCGGCGGTATCGGTCACCGACACGGGTTTCCACTTGGTGGCAAGCAGTTGATTTACCTTTTGAGGATTCTGACTGTGGAGAGCGGTTGAAAAGCCAAATACAAACAGCAGGAGAAAGTAAAGCGCTTTTTTCATGTTTCAGGATTAATACCTAATCAGTTAGTTGAAAAAAGTGCAAATATCATTATTTTGTTTTATCCCTGCGCTTAATTTCGTCCCTAATTTTGGATGCTTTTTCGTATTCTTCCTTTTCCACGGCTTTTTGGATCATATCCTGGAGTTCGGAAACGGAGTACTGCTCAAAGGGATTCTCCTCACTGCTTTCTTCAGGCTGGAACCATTCCTCCTCTCCTTTTTCCTCATCTTTCTCGTCTTTTACCAGGATGCCTGCTGCCGACATGATGTTTTCGTAGGTGTAGATGGGGCATTTGAACCGGATGGCCAGGGCCACGGCATCGGAGGTGCGGGAATCGATTTCGATAACCTGGCTGCCGTTGTCGCAAACCAGTTGGGCATAAAACACGCCTTCGAAAAATTTATTGATGATCACTTCGCGCACGCCGATCTTGTATGCATCGGCCACACGTTTCAAAAGGTCATGGGTTAACGGGCGTGCCGGTTTCATTTTTTCCAGCTCGATGGCAATGGCCTGTGCTTCAAATCCGCCGATGATGATGGGAAGCCTTCGCTGGCCTTCCGTTTCACCAAGAATCAGTGCGTATGCGCCGCTTTGCGATTGGCTGTACGACATTCCCAGAATTTCTAACTTGATCTTATCCATTATCAATCCACAATTTTATTCAGGTAACGAAAGTACTAAATTATAAATAAATTCTCACTTTGAATTCCGATCCGATCCCGGACCTTACCCGCGCATAATTGAACCCATCCTGAAATCATTTGTTCAAAGGATATTTTTTGCCCCGGTGGCGTGAAATGCTGAATTGATGCGGGCTGTGTTAAAAATTTGAAAAATTGCTATTTGGATCAGATTAAAATAAAGCTGCAGGCATATTTTTATGATTTTTGCAACTTCCCACAGGACACAAGAAATATCTAATTATCAAATATTTTAATCAGGAGTATGGAAAATATCGTCTTTTATCTTCCATTGGCCGGAGTACTGGGAATTTTGTTCATGATCTGGAAAACCGCCTGGGTAAACAGGCAGGAAACCGGCACGGAAAAAATGACCCGTATTGCCAAACACATTGCCGACGGGGCCATGGCATTCCTAAAAGCCGAATACAGCATTCTTGCGGTGTTCGTGATTGCCGTGGCTGTGTTGCTGTTTTTTAAAGGTGCCAACGAGGAGGGATCGAATTCGTATGTGGTACTGTCGTTTATAACAGGTGCAGTTTTTTCGGGGCTTGCAGGATTTATCGGGATGCGCATAGCCACCAAAGCCAATGTACGCACCACGCATGCTGCCCGCACTTCGTTGGGAGGCGCACTTCAGGTGGCTTTCAACGGCGGTTCGGTGATGGGGCTGGGCGTGGTGACGCTGGGGCTGCTGGGCCTGTCGCTGCTGTTCCTGTTGTATAATTATGTTTTGGGCGTTGAATGGGGGCTGAATACCATCATCAACGTCATCAGTTCCTTTTCACTTGGAGCGTCTTCCATTGCTTTGTTTGCCCGGGTAGGCGGAGGCATTTATACCAAGGCTGCCGATGTGGGCGCCGACCTGGTGGGGAAGGTTGAAGCAGGTATTCCTGAGGATCATCCGCTGAACCCTGCCACCATTGCCGACAACGTGGGCGACAACGTGGGCGACGTGGCCGGTATGGGCGCCGACCTGTTCGAATCCTTCGTCGGCTCCATCATTGCGGCCATGGTGCTGGGAGCGGCATTTGTAATGGCACCGGAGGTAAAAGCAGGATTTGAACTCGGACCCGTAATATTGCCGCTGGCACTGGGGGCCTTCGGCATTCTGACATCAATTTTCGGGACTTTTTTCGTGCATGTAAAAGAAGGCGGAAACCCGCAATCGGCGCTGAACAAGGGAGAGTTCTGGTCGGGAATCACCATGTTCATCGGATCGTTTTTCATTATCCGTGCTTTTCTCCCTGAATCGTGGACTGCCGTAAATGTGGATGGGACCGAAATTACATATACCTCCCTCGGGATTTTTTATGCCACCATCGTCGGGCTTCTCATCGGGCTGGCCATAGGCAAGATCACCGAATACTACACCGCCACCGGCAAATCACCGGTTCGCTCCATCGTGGAACAATCACGCACCGGCGCGGCCACCAACATTATCGCCGGGCTGGAAGTGGGCATGAAATCCACGGCTATTCCCGTGATTGGCCTTGCTGCTGCCATCATCGCCTCGTACTACTTCGCCGGATTGTACGGCATTGCTATAGCTGCCGTGGCCATGCTTGCCAACACCGGAATACAGCTTGCCGTAGATGCCTACGGTCCCATTGCCGACAATGCCGGCGGAATCGCCGAAATGACAGATCTGCCAAAGGAAGTAAGAAAAAGAACCGATAAACTTGACGCCGTGGGAAATACCACGGCCGCCATCGGAAAAGGATTTGCCATTGCCTCGGCTACATTAACGGCCCTGGCATTGTTTTCGGCTTACATGACCCAGGCCGGCATAAAGACGATCGATATTTCCAGGCCGCAGATTATGGCCGGTTTGCTGGTGGGAGGCATGATTCCCTACCTGTTTTCGTCGATGGCCATGGGCGCGGTCGGACGGGCAGGAAAGGCCATGATTCAGGAGGTGCGCCGTCAGTTTGCAACAATACCTGAACTGCGAAATGCACTCGAAGTGATGCGCCGCCACAATGCCGATATGAGCAAGGCCTCTCCGGAGGAATTGTTAATTTTCGAAGCCGCCGAAGGCAAGGCCGAATATGAAAAATGTGTGGAAATTTCTACCAAAACTTCGTTAAGGGAAATGGTGCTACCAGGCTTGCTGGCAGTTTTCACGCCGGTTGTAGTGGGCTTTCTGGGCGGTGCCGAAATGCTGGGAGGTTTGCTTGCCGGGGTGACGGCATCGGGCGTACTGCTGGCCATATACCAGTCGAATGCCGGAGGCGCCTGGGACAACGCCAAGAAAATGATCGAAGAAGGCGTGCATATCGAGGATGTACTGCACGAAAAAGGCGGGGATTCTCACAAGGCAACGGTGGTAGGCGATACCGTGGGCGATCCGTTCAAAGATACATCAGGCCCGTCGCTGAACATCCTGCTCAAGCTGATGTCGGTGGTGGCACTGGTGATTGCGCCGAGCATTGCCATCGACCCGATAGAAGGGCAATCCATGCTTGAACAGCCGCAGGAAAAGGTGATTTATCTCAATCCGGAAACGGATTTCCAGGCACAAAACAAATCAATCGCCATCAGCGATAACTCTGATGAGCGTATTGCTGCAGACGAAAAGACGGTTCATTTTGTAAATGTCCTGAAAACGGATATGCAGTTTAAAACAGGAAATCATTTGATAAGATTATAGTTCGCTCAGATTTCTGATAACTTAAACCACCAAAGAAAATCTCCATTGGTGGTTTTTTGGATGCTTTAAAATCCAAATACCAAAACATCTTTATATTTCAATATTAAAAATATCGGCAGATGCAGAGATGGCAACGCCGGAGGGGTATTTATACTTTTTTAAGATTCTTTTTGTTTTTTTATAAAAT
>JBKHBQ010000176.1:0-8412 GCA_046542305.1 Bacteroidales bacterium | reverse complement strand
GGTCGTTCGAAATTATTGCTGCTACTACCATTGCGTATGATGAACAGTGGAAATCAAGGTTGAGATCCGCTCCGGATTTTTCCGGCGAAGAACTGGCGCTGCTGCATACTGAGTTCGGGCGTTATTGCGGCATGCAGGTCCGCCAGTTTATAAAACACCATCAATGGAGGCCTGCGCTGATTGCTTCTCACGGCCATACCGTTTTTCACCGGCCTGAAAAGGGATTGACCCTTCAGATTGGCAGTGGTGCCGAAATTGCGGCAGCAACAGGTATTCCCGCAGTTTGTGATTTCCGCAGCACGGATGCGGCCCTGGGCGGGCAGGGGGCTCCGCTGGTTCCGATCGGCGACAGGCTGCTTTTCGGTGATTACGGTATTTGCCTGAACCTGGGCGGATTTTCCAATGCTTCTTTTGAATCAGCGGGGGAACGGCTGGCTTATGATATCTGCCCCGTGAATATTGCTCTGAACGCACTGGCTGCCGAAACGGGAGAATCTTTCGACAGGGATGGCATGCTCGCGGCTTCAGGAACTGTGGATGATGAATTGTTGGAAAGACTTAACGGGCTTAACTTTTACCGGCAGCCTCCGCCAAAATCGCTGGGCCGGGAGTGGCTCTTAAGGGAATTTTTGCCTGTGCTGAATTCATCGGAAGCTTCCATTGCCGACAAGCTTGCCACAGTCACTGAGCACATTGCCCGGCAGATCGGAAAATCACTGGAAAGTATCCCCGCAACCACGCTGCTGATTACCGGCGGTGGCGCACACAATCAATATATGGTTTCACGAATAAAGGAGCATACGGCCCATAAAGTCATCATTCCGGGAGCTGATATTGTCGATTACAAGGAGGCGTTGGTTTTTGCCCTGCTTGGAATTTTGCGGCTTTCCGGCCGCATCAACTGCCTGAAGTCTGTTACCGGTGCTTCGCGCGACAGCATTGGTGGGGCGGTTTATACTGGTTGATCAGGATTTTAGTCCGAAAGCTTCCTTCGCATTTTCAATGAATTTCCTTACCAGTTCAGGATCTTTTCTGCCGTTTTCCATTTCCAGACCCGTATGCGCATCCACCCCCGCAGGTCTTACCGTTTTAATAGCTTCCGCAACATTTTCAGGATTCAGGCCGCCTGCCAGGATCACAGGTTTCGAAGTCATCCCGGTAAGCTTTTGGCTTACTTTCCAGTCGTGGGTTTTTCCGGTGGCTCCGGATGCGCCGGTTGCCGGATCCCAGGTGTCGGTGATAAAAGCATCCACCAGGCTTTCTGCCTGACGGAGAATTTGTTGCAATTCCGGCAGGTTGTCTTTGCGGATCACCAGGCTTTTCCAGATATACAGCGCAGGCGCCGAAAGGCGGAGCAGCTTAATTTGCTTGTGGCTGATATTGCCATGAAGCTGAACGGTGCCGCATCCCAGAAAATCTACCAGCCCCAGAATCTCTTCCGGATCGTTCAGGTAAGTGATCAGGACGGCAGCTGCCGGATCGGGAAGATTTTTTATAATGGCTGCTGCTTCGGTTTCGCTCAGATCTTCGTTGTGCACATCCAACCGAAGCGGAAACCCCAGATGCGTGGCGCCGGCCGCCAGTGCCATTTCGGCTTCCTCCCGGTCGACGATGCCGGCAATTTGAATGATCGGTTTTGAATGGTATTTCATTATAGTTTATATTTTTTTTTAATTTTATGGACATTAATCTGTACCTTGCAAAAAAAAGAAAGGATGCACTTGTATTTCAGTCCGATTCATATTAATGCCTTTTATCTTTTTTTATACAAGTCCTCTTTTCTGAATGCCAATCAAATATCTATTAACGCATTAAACCTTCTTTTATGAAAAAATTTTCTTTCTCTCTGATGATCTTTTTTGTGGCGCTTTTTTGCTCCGGACAGGAGCTGAAGCCTGTATCTGAAGACATTAATGATGTTATGCTTGTCAGGAAATTCGGTTCACCGGCAACATCGTCGGCGCCCATGGAAAATCCGGCGGTGATCCCGGCCAATGGAACGGACGGAAGCTATGAAACGATCATAATGGAAACGACCTATGATAAACAGTCCAGGGGTGCTTTGTCGAATCGGATCTGGAATTGGACCGATGGTGCGATATCCGCAGTATGGACCGTAGGCCAGCAATTGAATAACAGTACCTTCACAGATCTTGGTACTGGTTATTGGTCCAATTATAATCCTTCGACCTATGAGAAGCTGGAACCGGAACAGATGGTTAGTCCGAGCATTGCCGGATGGGGTCCTTATGGCGAAATTGTCGTATCTCAGGACATCGAAAACAACCGGCTGGTTATTTTAACGCGTGAAGAACGTGCTACCGGCGATTGGACTACCGGTTTTTTGAACGGGCCGGAAGGCGGTCCCGGCATCGGTTGGCCACGAATGACCACCTCGGGTATTAATCACGATACCATCCATGTTTTTGCCTTGAGTATCCCGTCGGAATACGGAGGTTTTCCGTGGCTCGGTCAGGATGGTGCATTGCTTTACAGCCGTTCGACTGATGGAGGACAAAACTGGGATATTCAACATCAGCAGCTTCCCGGTATGGGTCAGGAAAACTATCTTAATGTTAATCCCGACGATTATGCATTGGTAGCACGCGACAGTATCGTGGTATTGCTGGTGGGGAGTCCCTGGCGCGACCTGGTGATGTGGAAATCCACCGACAACGGTACAACGTGGTCAAAAAAACTGATCTGGAGTCATCCCTACCCGTTTTTCGATATGCAGAATACCTATACCACTGATACCCTATGGACGGTAGATGGTTCTTGCGATGCCGCAATTGACGAATATGGTGTTGCCCATGTCGTTTGGGGAATTGCACGGGTGGCCCGGCTTGATTATAATCCGCCCGATCCCGGGTATTTCCAGTACTGGCCTATGACCGATGGCATCGGCTACTGGAGTGAAAATATGGAATCACCCATTACACCTGCCGAAAACCCACATCACACCCTGATGACCTGGAGGCTTTACGATCTGGGGATGCTTATAGGTTGGTCGCAGGATGTAAATGGAAGCGGGGATTTACTCGATTTTGAAGGCACTGCCGATCCCCCCTTCGGCCTTTACGATCAACTGGGAGTTTCAAGTATGCCATCCATCGCATGCGTGGGGGCAGATTATATGATCGTTGGGTATTCATCGGTTACAGAAACTTATTTGTCAGCCGATGGGTTGTATAATTACCGTCACAATTGGGTAAAAACTTCGTATGGTACCGTTTTCCACGATACACAAGCCTGGAATATATTTCACCTTTATGACGAGTGCATTTACCCTGTTTTTTCAGACGCGGGAACGGATGAAATGCCAGGTGATTATCCGGTTTTGATATACCAGGCAGATAATTTTACCGGGCTGTATTGCGATAGTATTCATGCCCCTGTGTCAAATCGGGTAATTCATTTCATCCATTACATTATGAATATCGATTCCGAACAGAAGCAAACCAATTTATTATTTGATTGCACACCTAATCCGGCTGACAAAAATGTAGATATCAAGTTCGAAATAAATCAGGAGCGACAGGTACAAGTTCAAATATTGAATTTGACAGGCCAATGTATGCTGAGTATTCCACCACGGAAAATGGATCAGGGCGTACAGGTGATGCATTTGGATATTTCCGGTTTAAAACCCGGCGTTTATATTTGTTCCTTGATCGCGGGGCATGAAAAACGAAGCCAAAAAATAGTCATCCAGTGATGTGAGTAATCTAGGTGCAGGTGCAGTGAATTGATTTACTACAAATTCTCAAAAGAGTGCCGGAGCTGATTTCACTGCTGTTTTGAACAACCCATATTTATCATATTCATAGCTTAATTCAATGCTCCTCAGGCTATCGGGCGATCAGGTCGCGAATGACAACCGACGCACACAGGCATCCAAAAATGGCCGGCATATAGCTGATGGTGCCCACCATCGACTTTTTGTTTTGCTCGCCTTCCATGGGGATCACGCGTTCCTTTTCGATGGCCTCGGGCGAAAATACCACCCTGAACCCTTCGCGGATGCCGAATTTATGGAGCCGCTTACGGATGTAAAATGCGAGCTTACAACTATGGGATTTGCCGATATCGGTAACCTCAATTCTGGAAGGATCGGTTTTGCCGCCGGCACCCATCGAGCTTACCAGCGGGAGCTTATGCTTCAGGCATTCGATAATGAAGAAGACCTTGGGCGACAGCGTATCGATGGCATCCACCACATAATCATACGGATGAGATGCAATTTCGTCGATGAGCTCGTTTTTCAGGAAGATGCCGTGAACCGTAAGTTCGATGTCCGGGTTGATATCCCGCAGGCGTTCGGCCATGAGTAGTGCTTTGCGCCGGCCTTGGGTGCTTTTCAGGGCGAGGAGCTGCCGGTTGCGGTTGCTGGGCATCACCTGGTCGCCGTCCACGATGGTCATTTTGCCGACGCCGGCGCGGCAGAGTTGTTCGGCGGCATAGGCACCCACGCCGCCCAGTCCGGCCACCAGCACATGGGCGCGGGCCAGCATTTCGATCTTTTCCGGTCCGAGAAGCAGTTCGGTGCGGCTGTTCCAGCATTCCTCCATCATAGCAATCCTCCGAAACAGGTTTCAAAGTTTTTGTGGATGATGCGTTTCAGTTCATCAACGGGAATGTTTTTTTCTTCAGCCACAGCCTGATAGAATTCCCTGATGTCCATACCGGTGTCGTCGGTTTCAAGAAACAGCCTGTCGTCGGGGATTTCGCCGATCAGGTTTTCGCTGCGCCTGCCGTGGCTCAGCAGGGACGCTTTGAGCGACAGATAAAATCCATGGTCGAGGAGTTGGCGGGCCAGGTTGCGGTGTTTGTTGAAGTCGTGAAAGATCATTTGCACGTCAAGCCCCAGCGAGCGATGGAGGCTGATCACTTCGGGATGGCTCTTTACGGCATGCACGATCACCGGTTTGCCTGCCCGGGCTGCTATCTCGAGGTGCCGCCCGAAAACTTCCTGCTGAAGGCTCCAGTCGGCATCGGTAATCCGGTCGAGGCCCGTTTCGCCGATGGCAATCACCTGCGGATGGCTGGCTGCTTTTTCCGCCAGCGCCATATCTTCTTCAAGTCTTTCTTTACGAATGTACCAGGGGTGAAGGCCCACCGAAAAATAGCCTGGGCCAATATTGGTTAGTTGCCCCGCATCAGCTGCGAATATATTGGTAAGGCTGATCACGTCGGGTTCATTCGAAATTTTATGGCTGTGTATGTTGATGTATTTCATCATTGCACATGCAAAGGTAAGGGCAATTTTTCAGAATTAATTCACTGCCTGCAATACTATCTTTGTAATTCTTACAAGCAAAAAAACTATGAAATTCATCGGCATCGATTACGGGAGCAAACTGGCCGGCACCACCGCCATTTGCTGGAATGACGGCGGGTTGAGATTTCTGCAATCAGAAACGGGGAAGGATGCCGACCGGTTCATTCTGGAATTTATTTACAAACATTATCCCCGTCAAATTTTCATCGATGCGCCGCTGAGCCTGCCTCTGGCGTACCGCGACAATACTGCCGATGACTTTTTCTATCGCCGCTGCGACCGCGAGGTGAATGCCATGTCGCCGATGTTTATTGGCGGCCTGACCGCAAGGGCCATCAAACTGAAACGCAATCTCGAAAGCTCGGGCATCAGGCTGTTCGAATCCTATCCGGGCGGACTGGCACGCCAACTGGCAAATGAAATCCCGGGCCTGGCCGGGGCCTATAAAACCGATCTTGAAACATTTTCCTGCCTGATCAGCAGTTTTTTTGGCGTGACCATCGAAAGCCTTCCCTCAACCTGGCACCAGGCGGATGCCATGCTTGCATGGCTTATCGGATTGCGTTATGAAGCCGGGCTGCACCTTGAAATCGGCGATCCTGAGGAGGGGGTGATTTTTGTTTAGCAGATTTTACCCACTTTTCAGTATGTAGGGCCCCGTCATCGAAAACTATCCCGGCCATGTATATCCGGATGGTAATCCGGAGGTGTCAACCGGATGGTTCGGATTAACTTCCTGATAACTTCCTTACCGGTCGGATTCAGGAAATAAAAGGATGTGATGGATTTGGCGTTCTGATCATGATTTTACGCAATGGCAATGACGATTGCAGGATAGATTTTCTTCATAAAAGAAAAATTATGGATTGATCTTCAGCCATTTTCCGCGATACGTTACGCCATCGGTTGTTTCTATTTCGTAAAAGTAGATGCCTGCCGGAAGGTCATCAACTCCGAGTGAACGAATATTTTCGTTTCGCTGCTTTACCGGATGCCCATTGCAGGCCATCATCCTGAATTGCTGAATATGCCGGTGGCCGGAAAAATATATCCGATTCAGGCCCGGATTGGGGTAAACGCGGATCGGCTGTGCGTTTTCGTTTTTATTTATTGCCGTTGGTGATCCAATGATGGTAAACGGATTTTCCATGATGGAGGTGGCGGTATTCTGCCCGTCGCTCACCGTAAATTTCAGGTATACATTTTCTGAGCCGTAGTTGGGAACGGTCCATTGATGGCGGCCATTGTCAGGAAGATTTTCAGCCAGCATCCACCAGGGGCCGTCCGGGCCATACGCCGAAATTTCTATGGTAACTGATGCGGATGATCCTGCTGATGATTCTGCCGCCCATTCGATAAAATGTGCCGAGCCCGGGTTTAACTTTTCATGGCCTTTCGGAAACAATGGTTTAATCCAGAGGCTGTCCGCCGGAGAGCTTTCTTTATAACAGAACAGCTTATTCTGATAGCTGGGCCAGGAACCGGTTTCAGCAAGCAGAACAAGGTCGGGTCGTCCATTCCCGTCGAGGTCGCCACCGGCGCGAAAGGCTTTTGCATCGCCATCCTCGGAAAGGTCAAAAGCGGCATCCTCCGTCCAGTTGCCTGCACCGTCGCCCAGGAAGATCTTTACGGTGGGACCGGACATGGTGACCAAATCCAGGAATCCGTCGCTATTCATGTCGGCCAGGTCGGTAAAGCGGTGGCCGCCGCCATCGGGCAAATCACCCGAGAATTCAACCCAGCCCGGAGGTAAACCTGTCGACCAGATAAACACTTCCACGCTGCCATCGGTTTGCACAAAGGCGAGGTCGTCGGCCCCATCATTGTTTACATCGCCCGTGGATATACCATTCAGGTTGTCATAGGCTCCGAGTTGGGGGAGGCCGGTGTCGTTGTTGTTGAAATTTCCGCTGCCATCGCCGAACCAGGCTGTACCGAATTCATGGGCGGCGGCAAAGTCGAGGTTGCCGTCGTTGTTGAAATCGGCAAATTCCACCAGGTTGTCCGAATTTCCGTTGAGAAACCCAAAACTTTGCACCCATGTGCCGTCGCCCTGGTTGAGGTATACATGCACACCGGCTCCCGAACCAAAGGAAATACTTACCAGGTCGAGGTCGCCGTCGTTATCCACATCCCCGAAATCGGTGCCGAACATGCCCCAGTCCTCGCCGTTGGTGGCGAGGCCATCGTCCCACGGTGTCCAGTTCAATCCGGTGCCGTCGCCCAGGGCCACTTCCAGGATCTGGTCGCCCAGGTCGGTGGAGGAATAATTGTGGTGAATGCCGTAGCCCACATCCTTTAATCCGTCTCCATTAACATCTCCCACAGCAATGCCGCCATACCCGAAATTGCCGGTCATATGGTTTTCAAAATTCCCCTGTCCATCCCCGAACCAAACGCAGATACCGTGCTGATCGGTGCCTACAATGGGCGACCCGTGATCGCCCACGGTAAGGATATCCACATGGCCGTCCATGTCGATATCGTCCATGCAGAAATCGGTGCGGCCGCCTTCAAATTCGGGGGTGTTCAATCCATTGGTAAGCCGGGTGTAGGTAAGTTGTTGTGATTGCAACAATAACATGTTGCAAAGTAAAAGCATCAATAGCGTAAAATTTTTTTTCATCGTCAGGTATGTTATTAGGTTTAATTCTTTTTAATCCTGTATCCCACAGGTTTTATCGGCTCATTTTTGATTCCGATCAACTGCCGTATCGCCTCGAAAACTTCCTGAAACTGCTGATCGTATCTGCTTTCCATTTCATCCAGGCGCTTTTTTAGTTCCTTGTTCTGGTCGATCATTTCCCGCATTTTAACAAAAGCCCTCATGATTGCAATATTTACCTGTACCGCTGTTTCGCTCCTCAAGACGCCGCTGATCATGGCCACGCCCTGTTCGGTGAAGGCCAGGGGTTTTGTTGGTGAGAACTTCATGTTGCCGAGGTTATCACAATATGTGATAAGCTCCTTCCATTCTATTTCTGATAACTGAAACATAAAATCTTCAGGAAATCTTGAAATGTTTCTTCTTACCTGTTGTTTTAATGTACGTGTTTCAACATCGTATATCCTGGAAAGATGAAAATCGAGCATCACCTTTTTACCCCTGATAAAAAAGATCTGAGGGATGA
>JBKHBQ010000175.1:0-8430 GCA_046542305.1 Bacteroidales bacterium | reverse complement strand
ACTATTCCCTCAACAGCGGCAGTGACAATACCTACGATGCCTTCAGCATTTCGGGCGAGGTTTCCTCGAACCTTACAATGTCGGAGGCAAATTATGGTTTCCCGATCGTGCTCGAAGGAAATTTAAGCGTGGCAAACAATTACACGCTGACCATTCCGGCAGGCGAAATCATCAAGCTGAACCTTGGGAATATATACACATACGGAACGCTGAAGGCAATCGGCACCGCTCAGGACCCAATCGTTTTTACCTCCTTTAAAGACGACAGCTATGGCGGCGACCTGAATGGCGACGGCATGGTTTCAGCACCTGCAGCCGGCGACTGGTATACCGTGTCGCTGAATGGCTATCTCGATAATGTGGGCATCGGCGAGATCGACCACTGCCTGTTCCGCTATGGCGGGAATTACTACAACGGCGAATATGCCACTGTGTATTTCTATGGAAACAGCTACGGGTATTTCAAAAATTCGATAGTGGAACACAGCTATTACAGCGGGTTACATGTGAGTTCGGCAGCCAACCTCACGCTCAGCAACATTGTGATCGACCACACCAACTACTATGGAATGCAAATGAACAGCTGCGCGATTGATGTAACCAATTTCGACATCAGCAACAGCGGGCTGGATGGTATGTACATGGTCAGTTGCACGACCAACATCACCGGATGCAATGTATCCGATAATAATTCGCATGGCATGAGGCTGGTCAGCGGGACCTATGATGTGGACAACTGCGAGTTCAACAACAACAATGGATGGGCTGCACGCTTCGAGAGCGTTACTTTGCAGGACTATTCCCTCAACAGCGGCAGTGACAATACCTACGATGCCTTCAGCATTTCGGGTGAGGTGACCATGGATATGACCATGTCGGAATACAATTTCGGTTTTCCGGTAGTGATCGAAGGCAACCTGTCCATCGCAGATGGCACCACCCTTACCATTCCGCAGGGTGAAGTAATCAAGCTTAATCTCGGAAATTTTTATGTGTACGGCAGTCTTGTTGCTTTGGGTACGACAAATCACCCGATCGTTTTCACATCTTTTAAAGACGACAGCTATGGCGGCGACCTAAACGGCGACGGATTCATTTCCGCTCCTGCTCCCGGCGACTGGTATACCTTGACGCTGTATGGCTACAGTGACAATGACGGCGGCGGCGAATTCAACAATTGTATTTTCAGATATGGCGGCAACTATTATAACGGCGAATATGCCATGATGTATTTCTACGACAACAGCTACGCCTACCTTAAAAACTCAGTTGTGGAATACAGTTATTATGCGGGCATGAACGCCACTTCATCGCTGGTTCAGGTGCGAAACACCATCTTCAGGAACAACAATCAGTACGGCGTAAATGTGAGCGGCAGTCCCTTGCCCGACCTGGGACAAAATACGGTGGAAAGCGGCGGATTCAATCACTTCCTTGACAACGGCGGTGGCTATCAGCTTTATTATGTCGGATACACCGATCTGCCGGCTTACTACAACAACTGGGGATACTACGATGCACAGCAGATTGATGAACAGATTTACGACGACAATGAAACCGGCTACACTGCAC
The DNA here is from genome assembly GCA_046542305.1 of Bacteroidales bacterium. GTDB lineage: Bacteria > Bacteroidota > Bacteroidia > Bacteroidales > 4484-276 > JBKHBQ01. Next base: position 6,858 of record JBKHBQ010000175.1, on the reverse strand, counting down.
AGGTATTGTTCACCCCGTGGTACGATCCCGACAGCCCGCCCTGGGAGTTCAATGCCGAATTTACGGTGAATTTTACACAGACCAGTGTCGGGGGGCAACTGCAGTTTACCGACCTTTCCACCGGTTTACCCCTTGGCTGGCAATGGGATTTCAACAGCGACGGCATTATCGACAGCGAAGAACAAAACCCGGTGTGGTCGTACAACCAGCCCGGCCTTTACACCGTGACGCTCACCGTTAACAACGGCGTAGTGGATGACACGCAAATCAAAACCGATTATATCAACGTGGGCAGCTATGGTGCCGCCGATCTGGTTTCGATAAACGACGTGCCCGGCGATCAGGGAGGATGGGTTTACGTAACCTTCAACAGAAGCGCCTTCGATACCGATCCGCTCATCGAAAATGTGGAATACTACTCCATAGAACTCAACCATGGCTTTGGCTGGTATGCGGGTGCATACAGCGCAGCCTATGCCGAACTGCAATATACCGTCATTTGTCATACACCTTTCGATTCAACAGCTTACAGCAATGGATTGATCGATTTCAGGGTGATCGCTTCAATGGACGAAGGAACCTTTGCCGGAGACCCCATGCAGGGCTATTCGGTGGATAACCTCAAGCCTTCGACCCCCGACAACCTGAATTATCAACTGGCCGGAAATGAAATCACCATTTCATGGGATCCATCGCCGGAGGCCGATTTCGCTTACTTTGCCATTTTCCGAAGCAGCACCAGCGGATTGTATTATGGTGAGCCGTGGGCAGTAACCACCGGTACCTCTTTCAACGAACCCATCGGCGCCAACGATGTGTATTACTACACCCTGCGGGCCTACGACTTTGCCGGCAATCAAAGCGACGCCTCCGAAGAGATCGCTTCGCTGTACCAGTTCAGCACGATCCTGCCTCCGGGCTGGTCGGGAATTTCCACACCCAAAAGCCCCTGGAATCCTGATGTGGAAACCATTGTTCAACCCATCGAACCTTATCTGACCATACTGCAGAACCAGTCGGGTATTTACTGGCCGGGTCAAAACATCAACACGCTCGGCATCTGGGATGTGGAATCGGGCTACCTGATCAAAATCAGTCAATATGTCGGGATCAACATCGCCTGCAGCCGCGAATCCATTGCCGCGCTGGAAGTGAACAACGGATGGAATTTAATCCCGGTGCTTTCAGAAAATCCTGCGGATGTTGCCACAGTATTTTCAGGCACCGACGTAAACATTGTGAAGGAAGCCGCAGGCTGGCGGATTTTCTGGCCCGAATACGGCATCAACACCATTGGCAGCCTGCAGCCGGGCAAATCATATTTTGCTTTGATGAACGCTGTCGGAACGTTGAATTTCCAGTCAGGAGGCAGCGATGCCGGATCAGCACCGGGTCAGCTACCCGAAAACCTTCCATGGGAAATGCCAGTGTTTACCCCGGGTACTCACGTAGTTGCCTTCAATACCTCTGCAGCAGCACTCCTTGAAGACGGCGACCTGCTGGCGGCTTTTACGGCCGTTGGCGATATTGCGGGGATCGGCAGCGGCAAAGTACTGAGTTTGTTTGGCGATGATGTACTGACTACTGAAAAAGACGGCTTCGAAGATGCAGAGCCTTTCAGTCTGCGCCTTTACAAACCTTCCACAGGAGAAATTCTTGACATCGAAGCCGTGTTTGATCCATTGGCTCCGGATGGAAGTTTCTTCAGGGAAAACGGTGTTTCGGTGGTGACAAGCCTGAAACTTTCGCCCACAGGAACGGTTGATCAAAAAACAGCCAGCCTGTCAATTTATCCGAACCCGACCACCGGACCGGTTCATATATCAGGCATCGACCACAAGATGTCGGTCACCATTTTTGACGCACAAGGAAACCGGGTGATGCAACAGGAAATGCATACCGGCGGCACCCTCGACCTGTCCCTGCTCAGCAAAGGCATTTACCAGATCAGGATTGCATCGGCTTCCTTTGTCTTCACCGAAAAGATCATTCTCAACTAACAGGTCCGAAATACAACCTGAATCTCTTTGGCCCTGCAGCTTTAAAAACTGCAGGGCTTTTACAATTAAATTCATCGGGCGGGGTTAATTACAAATTGTACCTTTGTAGTTTTCGTTTTTGGATGATGAAACAACTTTTTGGAACTATACTATTTTATCTTTTGCTTGGGCAGGCACTGGCCGACGGATATCCGGGCTTCAGCCACAGCGAAACCCGCACCTACAGCTTCAGCTATAAAACAGCGGAATCTGCCGGATTGCAGAACTATTTCGTAAACGAAATTGCAAGGATCAATTACCTGAACCTGTACCATACGCGGTATGATGTGGAATTTGTACAGGAATTTTCGATCAACACTCACCACAACGGACAGTCCTATCTTCAGTGCAGGATTTTACCCGACCGACTTGACGGAGATATTTATTACAAATCCTTCGACCTGAGCGATGTATTGATCCCCTCCCACTGCAGTTTCAGGGTTTCTGCCTACAAAGACGATGTTCTGATCGAAGAGTTTAGCGTTACGGATGCACCGGTTGAATCACCTGTGGAGCTTGCATTCCGCGAACAACTATCCAATGAGGATGCCCTGGACATAAATATTTCCGATTTCAGGTTCAACTACAGGGAAGAGAACAAGGAAATCTTTGCAGCGCGAATTGCAGCCATCAATAATTGGATGGCTTTTCTGGAGTTGGGAAAATCCTTTATTGGTAAAGCGGAAAAAATAGATCCCGATGCCGGCACCAATCTGCTGAGCACCTACATGGATATTTACGACCTGAACCGCTTCTGGCACCTGCTCAACGAAGGTACGGAGGCACAGGATTTCGAAATCCCTCTCGAGCACCTGGCAGCGCTTTCGGAAATTAAACGCATCCTGCACTCGAATGTGCGGCGACTGAATACCCTGTTTGAGCGGAATGCAGACACACTGGACGTTAATTTTGAAGATGAATATCAATTTGCTGCCGCGCGGCTCGCCACCCTCCAGATCGATTACCTGAATGCCCTGGAGAATACGCATTACTATTACGGGCCAGTGTATCAGCAAGCTGCCCGGTTTTTCACAAATCCCGGCGATTGGGACCAAATGGCCCGGGAAATCGTGGATGTATTTAACTGTGATGAACAGGCGGCATCGGGTTTCTGCAAAGAGGTGTATCGTAATTATCTCGGCACAGCCGATCTGTTCATGAAGGGCGAAAATTACACCAAAGCCCTGATGATCCTTGAAAATGCGGAAACACTATGTGCCATGATGCAGGGCACCGATTGCGGGCTGGAATTATTCAAACGTCTGGCACAGGCCAAGTACGGCATTTATGATGCTTACCTGAAAGTGGCATCTTCTGCCATGCAAAATCAAAACCTCGAAATGGCAGAAAAATACCTGGAAAGGGCAGCACATTTCCAGCAGGAAAACAAATCGCTGATACTTACCGCCGGAGACGTCCACCGGCTGCTCGAAGAACTTGCCTGGAGCTATTATGAACAAGGCCTTGGATTGAACGAGTCCGGCCGCCCTGAAGATGCCCTTACATCTTTCACCTATGCCATGGATATTTACAACCGGCTTGGCATTTCCAATTTTAAGGAAGGGATATCGCGCGAAATAGAAAAGCTGCGTCGTTAGCTGCACCCACGGCACTTACAGCAGTATCAAGCAACGATTTTCTTGCATAAATTGCCTTGTCATCTAAAATAAAATGCCATCTTTGCATATTCACAAAAGTTTAATGGTAAAAAGTACTCTGTTATGAAAAGAAGATTACTGCTGATCAGCAACTCAACAAATTACGGGGAAGCATACCTGGGCTGGTGCCGCGGATACATCAAGGAATTTATGGAACCCACAGGCATAAAAGATGTATTGTTTGTACCTTATGCCGGTGTTGGCCTGTCGGACGAAAGCCTCGACAAATCCTACGATGTGTACGAGCAGAAAGTGCAGTCGGTTTACAGCGAACTGGGACTGAACATTCATTCCATTCATCACGAGGAAGATCCGGTGGCAGCCGTAAATAAAGCCGAAGCCATTGCAGTGGGCGGCGGAAACACCTTCCACCTGGTGCACATGATGCACAAAACCGGCATTATGGACGCTATCCGCAAAAAGGTAACCGAAGGTATGCACTACATGGGATGGAGCGCCGGCTCGAATGTGGCCTGTCCTGCCCTGAAAACCACCAACGACATGCCCATTATCGAGCCTGCCAGCTTCGACTGCCTCAACCTGATCCCGTTCCAGATCAACCCGCACTACCTCGACGCCAATCCCGAAGGGCATGGCGGCGAAACGCGCCAGCAGCGCATCGAAGAATTTCTGGTGGTGAACCGCCAGATGACCGTGGCAGGTCTGCGCGAAGCATCGCTATTCTGGATCGAGGACGACAAGATCGAACTGAAAGGCAATAAGCCGCTCCGCGTTTTCAACTTCGGAAAAGAACCGCAGGAATTCGAAATTGGTGCAGATATCGGATTTCTGCTTAAAAAATAATGCTTGTGAACAAATGGGACATCCGTTTTTCGGGTGAAGATTTTTTTTACGGCGAAAAGCCCAACCGGTTTTTCGCCGTTTATCTTGATGGCCTGAATGAACCCGGCAGGCTGCTCCTTCCTGCTGAAGGCGAAGGCCGCAATGCAGTGTATGCCGCAAAGAAAGGATGGCAGGTAGATGCCTTCGACAGCAGCAGCGTAGCGCGGCAGAAAGCCCTGGGTTTTGCTGCAGCCGAACAGGTAGCTGTAAACTACACGCTGCTGGATGTGGCCAATTTCAACCCCCAACCGGCGGCCTACGACCTGATTGCACTGGTTTTCCTTCACCTGCCCGAAGGAATGCGCAAACGTTTTCACCGCCAGGTGATCGAATCGCTGAAGCCCGGTGGCAGGGTGCTGATTGAGTCCTTCGAAAAGAAACAAATCCATAACCACTCCGGCGGCCCGCCCGATGTAAACCTGTTGTATTCAAAAAAGATTCTTGAGGAAGATTTCGCCGGGCTGAACATCATCGACCTTTTCGAAGCACACAAGCACCTCGACGAAGGACACCACCACGGCCCGGCCGATCTGGTGAGGATGGTTGCAGAAAAGGGTGCTTGAAGTTGCGACCACGATCCTGTTTCTTTCAAAAATATTTAAGCGTATCTTTGTGTTTTAAGTAACAGGTTGTGATTAAAATCCAAAGAAAAACAAAAACTTTAGCTGGATGAAAAAGCATTTGTCATATAAGGTATTCCTGCAAAAGGAGCCCGAAGGAGGTTACACCGTCACAGTTCCTGCCCTGCAGGGTTGTGTAACCTACGGAGAAAATATCGATCATGCCTTGGATATGGCCAGGGAAGCCATTGAACTCTATCTTGAAAGTCTTGAGGCTCATGGTGAAGAAATCCCTTCAGATGATAACAAACTTGAATATACCATCACCTTGCCGGCGAGCGCATGAAAAAACTACCATCCTTTACACCCAAATCACTCATTAGAATTTTACTCAGGAAAGGGTTTGTACTCGACCGAACTAAGGGAAGCCACCATATTTATATTCATCATTCTACCGGACAGCGGGTTGTAATTCCGATGCACAATAAAGATTTACCAAAAGGCACCTTTTGGTCTATTTTAAAGCAAGCCGATATCAGCAAGGAAGAACTTGAGGATTTGTTTTGAAATGCGTTTTCACCGCCAGGTGATCGAATCGCTGAAGCCCCGCGGCAGGGTACTGATCGAATCCTTCGAAAAGAAACAAATCCATAACCACTCCGGCGGCCCGCCCGATGTAAACCTGTTGTATTCAAAAAAGATTCTTGAGGAAGATTTCGCCGGGCTGAACATCATCGACCTTTTCGAAGCACACAAGCACCTCGACGAAGGACACCACCACGGCCCGGCCGATCTGGTGAGGATGGTTGCAGAAAAGGGTGCTTGAAGTTGCGACCACGATCCTGTTTCTTTCAGTTATTATTAAGATCTCCTCCTTCTATAATTCACCAGCCTTTAATAAAATTTCATGCTTGAGTTTCTCGCCCATCCAAACCTGTTTTTCAGATAATTCATCCAGCAAAGGTTTTAATTCATTAAACAATCCGATTTGATTTGCTTTAATGAGGACACCAAATGTACCTGTAACTTTCAGGCCCATCTTTTTTTGACCCTGATACATTTTCGTTAGCCTCAAAATACTTCATGAATAATACTTACTGTTGGATTTCTGTTAACTGAAATAATTTATAGATTTTTGTTTCTGTTAACTGAAATAATTTATTTTTGTCTTCAAATCTTCAAATCACAATGGATAAGAGTAAATTATTTGGCATACTTAACGATTGGAATTACTGGGATAAACCAATTCCTGAGTATTTTTTAAGAGCGGCCTACCAGGAAAAGATAAACCATTACCTCACCAGTGGAGAAGTAATCGTATTAAGAGGAATCCGCCGCTCAGGCAAATCTACTTTGTTAATCAATCATATTCGGGAACTCCATAATAAGGGCGTAGAAAAAAAGGAGATGCTCTTCGTGAATTTTGAGGACCCAAGATTTGGGGCAGATCTAAACAGCAATGTGCTGGAGCAGATTTTGGAAGTGTATCAGGAATTTGTTAACGATGGTGCAAAGCCACACATTTTTCTGGATGAGGTGCAAAATGTAGCGCAATGGGAAAAATGGGTACTTACCGGCTATGAATTAGGCAGGGCCCATTTTTATGTAACCGGATCTTCATCAAAACTTTTAAGCAGGGAATTTGGAACAGCACTCAGTGGACGTTTCCTCGCTATCAATACATTTCCACTTGGTTTTGAGGAATATCTGGTATTCAACGATTTGCCATCCCCAACCAAAGCAAACCTTGTAACTCAA
>JBKHBQ010000174.1:0-8449 GCA_046542305.1 Bacteroidales bacterium | reverse complement strand
AACCCGCGACCCCGACCTTGGCAAGGTCGTGCTCTACCAGCTGAGCTACTTTCGCATTTGCGAGGTGCAAAAGTATAATCAAATTTGATATTACCAAAACTTTTTTGAAAAATTTTTTGCGCTCCCGCTGCGGTATTTCAAAAACTTTTTACGATTAGAAGTTGGGTTTGATGTCGTATTTGGCATAGAATTTTTCGATGTGTTCCACGGCTTCCTCGGCGGTGTCGACGAGGCGGAACATCTTCATGTCGCCCATGGAGATCATCTCGCCGGCCAGGAGTTGCTGGTCGATCCAGTCGATAAGTCCCTGCCAGTAGCTTTTCCTGACGAGCACCACAGGGAATCGCACCATTTTGTGGGTCTGGATAAGGGTGATGGCCTCAAACATTTCGTCGAGGGTTCCGAAGCCGCCGGGCAAAATGATGTAGCCCTGCGAGTATTTCATGAACATGACCTTTCGCACGTAGAAATAGTCGAAGCTCAGCAGTTTGTCGTTGTCGATAAACGGGTTGGGGCGCTGCTCGTGCGGCAGTTCGATGTTGAGCCCCACGGATTTTCCGCCGCCGAAGTGTGCACCCTTGTTGGCGGCTTCCATGATGCCGGGGCCGCCGCCGGTGATGATGCCCCAGCCTTTCTTGGTGAGCAGGTAGGCAATTTCTTCGGCCAGCCGGTAGTTGGGGTCGTTTTCCCTGCTGCGCGCCGAGCCGAAAATGGAAACGCTTGGCCCGATGCGTGCCATCTTCTCGAAACCGTCCACCATTTCCGACATCACTTTGAACACCGTCCAGGAGTCGTGGGCTTTTATTTCGTTCCAGCTTTTGGATTCGAAGGCTTTCTTTAGCTGATCGCTGTACTTGTCGAGAATCGGATCTTTTTCTACTTCCATATCATTTATTTTTTCTTCCTGATGAATTCTTTTCTCCGTTGTTCAATTCTTCTTTAAGGAATTGCGCGGTGTAGCTTTTCTTGTGGAGGCTCACCTCTTCGGGAGTGCCTTCGCTGATGATTTTTCCGCCACGGATGCCGCCTTCGGGGCCTACATCCACGATATGGTCGGCTACCTTGATCACGTCGAGGTTGTGTTCGATCACCAGCACGGTATTTCCTTTGTCGACGAGTTTGTTGAGCACCTCCAGCAGCACCTTCACATCTTCAAAATGCAGGCCGGTGGTGGGCTCATCGAGGATGTACATGGTTTTGCCGGTGTCGCGTTTCGAAAGCTCTGCGGCGAGTTTTACGCGCTGCGCCTCTCCGCCCGAGAGGGTGGTGGACTGCTGTCCCAGGGTGATGTAACCCAGGCCCACATCCTGCAGGGTTTTGATCTTCTGAATGATTTGCGGGATGTTTTCGAAGAATTCCACCGACTGGTTGATGGTCATGTTCAGCACATCGTTGATGGATTTGCCCTTGTATCGCACTTCCAGCGTTTCGCGGTTGTAGCGTTTGCCGTAGCAATCCTCACAAGGCACCTGCACATCGGGCAGGAAGTTCATCTCGATCACGCGCACACCGGCACCCTTGCAGGTTTCGCACCTGCCGCCCTTCACGTTGAACGAAAAGCGTCCGGGCTTGTATCCGCGGATCAGTGATTCGGGCAGCGCGCCATAGAGTTTCCTGATCTCGTCGAACACTTTGGTGTAAGTGGCCGGGTTGGAACGTGGTGTGCGTCCGATGGGCGATTGGTCGATCTCGATCACCTTGTCGACGTTGTCGAGTCCTTCGATGGAGCCGTAGGGCAGGGGCCTTTTTTCTGACCTGTAGAAATGTGCGCTCAGGATCGGGTAGAGTGTTTCGTTGATGAGCGAAGATTTTCCGCTTCCCGATACGCCGGTGATGCAGACCAGTTTCCCCAGGGGCAGCCGGAGGTCTACCTTTTTCAGGTTGTTGCCTGTGGCGCCGATGAGTGTGATGGATTTTCCGTTGCCTTTACGTCTTTCGTCCGGTACGGCAATTTCTTTTTCGCCGCCGAGGTATTGGCAGGTGATGGTATTGCAGTGCAGCATTTCGGCGGGGGTTCCCTGTCCCACAATGTGTCCGCCTTTGCGGCCGGCGCCGGGGCCGATGTCTACAATGTAATCCGACGAGAGGATCATCTCCTTGTCGTGTTCCACTACGATTACCGAATTACCGATGTCACGCAGATCCTTCAGCGCATCGATCAGGCGGCGGTTGTCGCGCTGGTGCAGCCCGATGCTGGGCTCGTCAAGGATGTAGAGCACACCGGTAAGCTGCGAGCCGATCTGCGTGGCCAGCCGGATGCGTTGCGATTCGCCGCCGGAAAGGCTGCGCGAGGTCCGGTTGAGGGTGATATAGTCGAGGCCCACCTCCAGCAGGAAGCTGATGCGGCTGCTGATCTCGCGGATGATCTCACGTGCAATGCGCAGGTCGCGCTCCCCGAGATGCTGTGGCAGGTGGTCGATCCATTTTTTCAGTTCGATCAGGTCGATGTTGGCCAGTTCGGCGATATTTTTTTCGTTCACCCTGAAATGCAGCGATTCCGTTTTCAGCCGGGCGCCATGGCATTCGGGGCACGGCACCCGGTTCATAAAGCTTCCCACCCAGCGGCGCAGGGATTTGCTCGCATTTTCTTCGTCCTGGTTCAGGATGAAATTGATCACGCCCTCGAAATTCAGCGAATAGGTTGAGGTAACGCCGAGGTAGTCGTTTTTAACATGGATCACCTCGTCGGAGCCGTACAGGATGGTGGTGAGTCCTTCCTTCGGAATATCGCTGATGGGTGTGTTGAGGTCGAAGCCGTATTTGTCGCCGATGGCCTCCACCTGCCTGAATATCCAGTTGTTCTTGTATTCGCCCAGCGGGGCGATGCCACCTTTTTTAATGCTAAGCTTGTCGTTGGGGATCACTTTTTTAAAATCGATCTCCGACACTTCACCCAGGCCGTTGCAGTGCGGGCAGGCGCCGTAGGGGGAGTTGAACGAAAAGGTGTTGGGTTCGGGTTCGTCGTAGGACAATCCCGTGGTAGGACACATCAGCAGCCGGCTGTAATGCCTTACCTTCCCGGCTTCGGGATCGTGGATCATCATCACGCCCTTGCCGAATTTCAGCGCCGTTTGTACTGATTTGGTGACGCGTTCGCGCACTTCTTCACTGATCTTTACCCGGTCTACCACCACTTCGATGTCGTGGGTTTTGTAGCGGTCCACCTTCATGCCGAATTCCAGGTCGCGGATCTCGCCATCCACCCTCACCTTCAGGAATCCCTGCTTGCGCACCTGCTCGAACAATTCACGGTAATGCCCTTTTCGCGCTTTCACCACCGGGGCCAGGATGTTTACGCCTTTGCCGCCGTAGCCTTCCATTACCAGATCGATGATCTGTTTTTCGGTGTAGCGCACCATCTTTTCGCCGGTATTGTACGAATAGGCCTCGCCGATACGTGCGTAAAGCAGCCGCAGGAAATCGTAAACCTCCGTAATGGTGCCAACAGTGGAGCGCGGATTTTTGTTGACGGTTTTCTGTTCGATGGAGATCACCGGGCTCAAGCCGTCGATCTTGTCCACGTCGGGACGCTCCATGTTGCCAATAAACTGGCGGGCATAGGCCGAAAAGGTTTCCATGTAGCGGCGCTGGCCTTCGGCGTAAATGGTGTCGAAGGCCAGTGAAGATTTCCCGCTGCCGCTCAGCCCGGTGATCACCACCAGCTTGTTGCGCGGAATTTTTACGTCGATGTTTTTAAGGTTATGCACCCGGGCGCCGAAAACCTCCAGGCTGGCATCGGCACTTAATTCGCTTTCTCCGGGGCTTTCCGGGTTGTGACCAATATGTGTGTCTTCTTGCTTCAAGTTGATCCTCAATATCTGTTGTTTATCGATCTGTTAAACCTTATCATTAAATAATTATTGCAATATTAGCAAAAATCTGAAGGATGGCTGTGAACTAAAAAAGTGCAGGAATGCCTCACACTAATCTGCAATTTCCTTAGCGTGCTGCCGTTAACTGGTTTACATTTGCCAAATACTTAATGATTTCCGGCGGTTGGTACTGCCTTTGTATTTTTATTGAATAAAAACACGTATACCATCATAAAGTTCCAGATCATGAAAATCATGTTGCGTCTTCTTGTTTTTTTTATGCTGATCTCTTGTTCGGGATTTACCCAAAACCGGCAGCAAAATGCAGGTGAATTCGAACTTACGCCCGAAGATGCCGCCGCCTTATCGGAATTGCCCGAGCTATTCCTGCCTGAAGCCGCTAAGCGGATGGATCTTCCCTGGTGGATCGACAATTCACAGCAGCCGTATCTGCGGCCGGTATTCAGTCAGGAGGCTGCCTCGTGCGGTCAGGCCGCCGGTGTGGGATACAATTTTACCTATGAGATCAACCGTGCACGCGCACTGCCTGCTGACACCTCCATTTATCAGTATCCCACGCATTTCACCTATAATTTTCAAAACAATGGCTGGGGCGATTTCGGGGTGAGCTACCTGCACAGCTTCGAAATTCTGAAAACCCTTGGTACCCCAACAGTTTATGAATATGGCGGCATGGCGCTTGAAATTGGCAACGAATGGGTAAGTGGTTACGATCTGTATTATCATGCCATGCACAACCGGATCAGCAGTGTAAGCCAGATCATTGTGGACGACGAGGAGGGTTTGCTTACACTGAAACACTGGTTGCACAACCACCTGGAAGGCGCTGAAACAGGAGGGATCGCCAGCTTTTATGCGACCAGCCCGTGGAACTACCAAAACCTGCCCCCGGAAAGCCCCGAGGCCGGTAAGTTCGTGATGGCTGAGTTTTCGGGCTCCGTGCCCACCCACGCCATGACCATCGTGGGCTATAACGACAGCATCCGATATGATTACAACGAAGACGGACAGTTTACCAACCATATCGACCTGAACAAGGACGGGGTGGTGGATATGAAGGATTGGGAGATCGGCGGGTTTAAATTTGTGAACAGCTATGGCGACACCTGGGCCGATTCGGGTTTTTGCTATATGATGTACAAGACACTGGCCGACCGGCTGGGTGAGGGCGGCATCTGGAACCATGCCGTGCATGTGCTGGATGTGAATGAGGATTATTCACCCGGACTTACCATAAAGCTCACCCTGAAACACGACTCGCGCGAGAAGATCCGCATTATGGCGGGTGTTTCCGCCGATACTTCTGCCTCGCGTCCGGAGCACCTGCTCGGCTTTCCTGTATTTGATTTCCAGGGCGGACACCAATATATGCAGGGCGGGAGAGAGGATCCGGCCAACAAAACCATCGAGATCGGCCTCGACCTTACGCCGCTGCTCAGCTATGTTACCCCGGGTGTGCCGGTTAAGTTTTTCCTGGTCATCAACGAAGACGATCCCGATAACATGGGAACGGGCGAGATCGTCAGCTATTCGGTGATGGATTACCATGCGGGAGGACTGGAAATTCACTGCCCGGAGGAAAATGTGCCGCTGCGCCAGAATTCTACCACAAGGCTGGCGGTGGTTCATGAGGTGAATTTTGATAAGGTACAGATCGAAAATGAAGAACTCCCCGCGGCTGTTTCAGGTGTAAACTACCAGCAGCAGATGCAGGCTTCCGGCGGCACGGCGCCATATTCATGGGACATGCCGGCGGTTTATCACCAGCAGATGTTTTCGTCGGATTTTCCGGTGATCGACGAGGTGGAACTGCAGCCCGAACCCATGTATGAACGCTGGGCCGAGCAGGAGATAGAATTTGATTTCCCGCTGTATGGCGAAGATTTCAACAAAGTGTACATGCACCGCGACGGATTCCTGATGTTCGGCGAAGATATTTATCCATGGCCTTATTACAAGGACGCCCACCTGCTGTTCAAAAAAGTGAAAATGGTGTCGGCCTTTCTGTTCAAACCCGTGAAATACTATCCCGGCACCAAAAGCAGGGATGCGATGTGGTATGAGGGCGACGAAACCTATGCCGCCTTCAGGTGGAATCAGCCGTTGACGTATTTTGAAGAAACTGTCGGCCACGGCGAATTTGCCATCATGCTTTATCCCGATGGCAGGGTTGAGTTTTATTACAACGACATACAGCTCGACGAAAATGTGATCTGGAATGCCGGCGTTTCGGCGGGCGACGAGTCCTCTTACAAGATGATTGGCACTGCAGGCACAAATATACTTCCCGCCCACGGTGCCTACGCCCTCATCCCGGAGGCGCCTCCTGCATACCTGGAGCTTTCGCCCGACGGACTTTTGTCGGGGGTGCCCGAAATGGACGACCGCATTTACAACCTCTGCATCCGGGCTACCGATGCACACCGGGTAGCCGAAACAAGGAAGTTTTTGTTTTCAGACGGACTGATTTTTAATTTTCAGATCGATGGGGGAGCGGATCAAATCGTGCAAATCGGTGAAGAGGTTGCCGTGGATGTAACTGTAAAAAATATCTATTCCTCTGCATTTCACAATGTGGAGATCATCCTGAATGACGATGATCCTTACCTGGAGATCAGCGATGGACACGAAGCATTCGGAAGCCTTTCTGCAGGGGAGGAAATCACCATCGAAGATGCCTTTACGGTAACGGTGCATACTACCTGCCCCGATCATTACACTTTTGTGGGAGATGTTGAGTTGTCGTCTGATGAGGCCGACTGGACGGGCACCCTTAGTTTTACATCCTTTGCCCCGAAGCTTAATATGCAGGATTATCATGTGGATGACAACGATAATTTCAAGCTCGACCCGGGCGAAACCACAGATCTGATCATCGAAATTGCCAATAACGGGCATGCAGGTGCTGTGGATGTGGAAGCTGTATTTTCCTGCTCCGATCAGTACATCACTATTAACAATCCTGTGATCAACATCGATGAGGTGAATGCAGGAGAAAGTATACAACTGGTGTATTCAGTTACGGTGGATTCGGCTACACCCATCTCGCATGAAGCGGAATTCCAGTTGCTGGTAAACTACAATGGCTCACTGTCATCCGGCGAAGCATTCACCCTGTCCATCGGTCAATTCCCGGTGCTGATTTTTAACAAATCACAAAACACGATCTCAAGGGATGCTTTTATGCAGGCTATGGATGAGTTGGGAGTGCTTTACCATACCGGGGATGTGCTTCCTGCGGATCTCAGCCTTTACCGTTCGGTTTTTGTTTGCCTCGGAACCTATTATTCCAATTCCGCGCTTTCGGAATATGAAGGCGTACGGCTTTCTGATTACCTCGACGAGGGCGGAAACCTCTACATGGAAGGCACGCTTACCTGGCACATGCAGCCACAAACTATCGTGCATCCGCGTTTTGGCTTCGATATCGAAACCGTTTCCTGGTTTGAGTTCGAACAGCTTACCGGCATTGACGGCACGTTTACGCAGGACATGGTTTTTGATTTTTCAGGTGAATACAACCTGGTTCCCTGCTATATGATCCCGCAGGCGGCAGCTTTCCCGGTTTTGAGCGTAGACGGGTCGGATATGTATTATACTGCTGTAGCCCGCGAGATTGCAGGCTTCAGAACGGTGGGATCGATTTTTGAGTTTGGGCTGATGGGAGACGAGACCGCCCTGCAACAGCGGATCGAATACCTTACCGGCATCCTTGAGTTTTTCGACCTCGGCGATTATATCGTGGGGATGCAGCAGGAATATGTTGATCAGCCGCTTCTGCAGGTAACGGCCAGTCCGAACCCGTTCAGGGAGCAGGTGAATTTTTCTGTTAAAGGTTCTGTCGGACAACAGATAACCATCAAAATTTTTGATTTGAGTGGGCAACTGGTGAAAAGCCATTTATTAAAAGGAACGGGTACAATCAGGTGGAACGGGCGCGATCATACCGGTCGCATTGCACCCGCCGGGATTTACATTTACCAGGTAAGCAATGGGATTTCAACTGCAACCGGCAAACTCATCCGGATGGAATAATGTCAAATTTCACCGGTCAGCCGGGAGCAACAACTTAATGTTTACATTTGCAGCCTTCAAAAAACATTAACGACGAAAGATGGTATTCAGCAGCAGCTTGTTTTTGCTCTACTTCTTCCCTGCCTTTCTGGTAATTTACTATCTTCTTCCACGGAAGCTGAAAAATATTTTTACGCTGCTGGTCAGCATCTTTTTCTATGCCTGGGGTGCCCCCGATTTCATTTTTATCGTACTGGCTTCCATCGTGATCGATTTTTACCTGGTGGATCTCCTTTACAAATCCACGCTCCGGAAGGCCAGGCGGATTTTGCTGGCGGTTTCGGTGGTGCTGAATGTGGGGCTGCTGGCTTATTTTAAGTACGCAAACTTTTTGGTCGATAATGTAAATGTCATGCTGGACTGGTTCGGAATGGAGCCGGTGTCGTGGATGGCCATCGTCCTGCCCATCGGGATCTCGTTTTTTACCTTCCAAAAGCTCACCTATTCGGTGGATGTGTACCGTGGCGTACATGCACCGCTGAAAAGGGTGTGGGATTACGCCATGTACATCCTCATGTTTCCGCAGTTGATCGCCGGGCCTA
>JBKHBQ010000173.1:0-8470 GCA_046542305.1 Bacteroidales bacterium | reverse complement strand
ACATCATCCGTTACGGTGGGATAAACAAACGGATGGCCAACGTATTCGCGGCCGGTTCCTACCGGCAACAGCACGAAGGTGGTGGTTTGGATATCGCTTTCGCCGGATTCGTAAACTGCTGAAACTCCGGCAAGATAATTAACGTTCACCTGAAGGTTTTCGAAAAGGAACGACTGCTCTTCGGTGAATGCTTCGGGTTGCGTAAGGTCATCAAGATATATGTTGAAACCCAGCAGCTCCGCATTGGTCTGAGGCAATTCCCACTGAACGAGGGCCGAACTTTCATCCTGCTGATTCACCGTGAGATTCGCCGGCGCCATCAGCCGGGTAAGGACGTTCGAGAAAGCTACCGGCGCCACGGCCCCGGAAGTATAACGGGTTTCCACGGCATAGCGGTAATCGCCGCCCGAAAGGCCGCTCCAGGCCGGATCGGAAAAGTCATTCCCGTTCACCTCAACCAGGAATTCCCAGCTTTGCGGATCGTATTCGTCGCCGGCAAACAGGCGGTAAAGGGCATGTTCGTCTACCCACCTGGCTGTATTGTTGTCTGAATACAATGTGGGCCTGATCATAAGCACACCGTCGCCCAGTCCTGAAACATATTCATCGATCAGCATCCATTGGCCGTTCACGCAAACAATGCCAAGATTGTTTCCCGTATTCGGGCCATTGCGGTCAAGGCAGGCATAGTGCGGGTAATCCACATAATCGAAATGCACCATCACGTAAAAGTCGCCGCTGACCTCCACATCCGTAAAGGTAAACGTATTCCAGGCTTCCGGCTCTACGGCCATGGATTGGCTGGCGCCGATCACCTGCCTGTCGGCGTTGAATACCACAAGCTGCGCCTGGTTTTGCATCATTTCTGGGTTGAATTCGAAATATACGGCGGCATCCAACAGCACATGCTGCCCTTCATGGGGATAGAGGTTTCCGAAATAACCATCCATACCGGAATTGGAGCCGAAATTTCCTTCCGGCCAGCCGTCGTCAAGGATAAGTTGTTCGGTGTCGGGGCCGTTCAGCCACTGGATATCTGCAGTTGTGCTTTGGTCTTCGGCTGTTACATAGGTTGCCGGAAGCGCCTTTTCCTGAAGCTCCACAGCAAGCGTCTGGTTTTCGGTGAGCATCAGCGTATCGGTATAGGTTTCGAAAAGCCTGCCGGAGACTTCCAATATGTAGTGTCCCTTGATTAGTCCGTTCCAGCCCACCTGTCCGTTCACCGGTTGTCCGTTCAGTGATATGGTGGTATCAGCGTTAGCTCTGGTAAGGCTCACCAGTACATTTTCTGGAAGATAGCCTCCGTTGCTGCTCAATTGAATATCAAGGTCGAAAAAGGCATTTTTGAATACCATATTTGAGAAAGCCGGATCAGAAAGCAAGCCATTGGTGTACCAGGTTTTCACGGCGTATCTGTAAAGACCCCATTCCAGCATCTGCCAATTCTGATCGGTATAGAGAATTTCGCTTTGATTTTCTGATAATAGTTCCCATTCACCGGTTTGGTTTTCCTGTCCGGCAAGCAAGCGGTAAACATTGAATCCGTCGGAGGCTTCATCCTCCGAAGGACCGTTCACCCAGGTGCGGATCATATATTTCTGGAAATTTTGCGGCCCCCACCAGGTGCTTCCCATGCCGTTCTGATAGCAGCGGCCCAGTTCGAACTGTGAATAATCCGTCGAAAGCACTGCCCGTGCATCGTGGGGGCCCATCTGCCGCTGCGCTACATAAAACTCACCTTCGGTGATGAGGATATCCAGTTCGGTAATGTCGTACTCATTCCAGCCGTAGCTGTTGGCCGAGCGTTCCACGGTGCCCAGCAGGGTGCCGGGTTTGCCGTCGGGACCATCGTCATCGTACACTTCGATCAGGAAAGGATGCACCTCCTGTACGGGTATTTCCTGTTCTTTCAGGTGCAGCACCACCTTTTCGGGTTTGCAGGGGTAGCCCAGCGGCGTAAAGCGCATGGCAAACGCCCACCCTTCGTCCCACAGGTTGGCCTGCCCCTCGGGCGTATCGTCGTCGTACATGATGAGGTATAAAGATGAACCGGCATCCCAGCTTACTTCCACCTGATCGTTGATCTCCGCAGCTTCCACACCGGTAGGCCTGGCTGTTACCTCCAGCAGCGAGATTGCCGGAAGGCTGTTGCCGGAAGGCTGCAGGAAGAAATCCGTTTCGTAAGCCTGATAATCGGGATAGGTCATGCGCAGGCGGTAACCGGTATTTGCATACATATTACCGAACAGAAAGTATCCGCCGGCATTGGCTGTCGTTTCGAGGGTTTCGCCGTATCCTGTCAGGGTAACCTCCGCACCTTCCGCAGCCACCCAGGGCCTGTCGTAAAGGTTGATGGTGCCGCTTACCCACGTTTGCTGCCTTGCCGAAAGCTGCAAATCCTGAAGCTGCTGCTGTCCGGAAAGGATATGTACTTCCGCTACCGTATCATTCCATGCATATTTCGCAGCCTTTAGCTGCTGATTTCCCTGGGGAAGGTCATTGAAAATGTAGCTGCCGTTAAAGCCCGTGGTGGTTTTCAGGTTGGTTCCTTCAAGTGTGAGTTCCACACCTGCCAGCGGTTGGCCGTCAAAGCCGGTAACGCTACCTTTCAGGCTGCCTTCGTTGCTCACATCAAACGTAAAGGCAGTGTAGGGCACGATGTCCGAAGGATTGCCGATGCGCGGGTTTTCGGGATGGATCAGCGCCGTGCTGGTTTTCCAGAACCGGCTCCGTCCGGTGCGAACCGTATCCTCATGCATGGCAAATTCGTTGGGACCCCATTGCAGGTTGCCCGGATAAACGGTGTAGCTGAACCTGCGCTCGACCATCACCACCAGGTTGGAGGTGCCGTCGTAAGAAAAGGTATCATCGAAATTAACTGCGGTGAGGCCAATGCCGAATTTCGCGCAAAGATCACCCTCAAAAACCAGTTGCAATTCAGTACTTGGAATCCATTTGCTGGTCAGTTCGTTTTCACAGGTGTGTCCCATCCAAATCCTTACAGGAACGCTCACGTTATTCTCCCAGAATTTGTATTTGTACATGATGCCGGTGATCAGGCCGCTGGCGTTAAGTTCGTCCGCAAAATAGATCACCTCCGAAAGCGAGGAACGGAATCCGGGGTTCAGGGGAAATTCATTGGAGAACAGGTTCTCATCCCTGATTTCCACCACATTATGATTTTCAGCAACCACTTCCACGGGTATCACCTCCGAAATGTTGTTTTCCGGCTGCTCGTCGCCGGCCAGTGCCACATGCCCGTGAATCATACATCCGCCGGTTTCGGGAAAGACCACGGGGACCTGCACGGTGGCGGTTTCGTCGAATCCCAGTTCCGGCCCCTGAATGCTTCCAAACACCTGCCCTGCATCATCGCGTACTTCCACCGTATAGTCATCCTGCAAAAGATTGCCTGCATTCTTCACCTTCACCTCAAACATCTGCTCCCGTCCTTTGGCACTGAAATTCTTGCCTGAAACAGCCAGCGCCTCCATGTCGGCGCTGAAGGGAACGCGGCATTCCACCGTACCTGTCCATCCCGGGCGGGTAACGGTGTCGTCCGAATGAAATGCGAAAGTAAGCGCGCCACCGGGATTGGCGGCCTCGATCTCAGCCGGGCCTTCCGGTGCACTTCCGCCCACCAGCACCTTCAGCAAGGGATCGTTCACCGTGGGGCCGTCGTAAACGTACAGCGTATCGTACATGCGCTCGGTGTCGAAGAAGTTCATCCGGGTACACATCCGCGGGTTGCTGCCTGTGGCGGCCGGCGAGAAGGTGAAGCTGTAATTTTCGTTGTTTTGATAATCGTCTTCTTCTCCGCCGGAATCGGTAAACCATGCGGCGGCGGTGGTTGCAGATCCGTTGTGCATCTTTACCGTTTCCGAAAAATGATAGATTTCCGCATCGAGGCGGTTGTTGCCTTCAAAGGGATCTTCCTCCAGGCAGGAGACAATGCTGATAGCGGCCTTTCCGCATAAGCTTAGGTCTGTAGTTTGCGAAAAGGTGTACACAACACTGTCGCCGGCCTGAAGGTTGACCACTGCATTCTCGGTTGCGAGCAGTTCCTTATTTTTCCATAGCTGCAACGGAACGGATTGGATCAATTGCTGTCCGTTGTTTTTCACGGATACTTTCACCTGTTCGGCGGCGCCCAGCCCCTCGCCGGATTGCGGGGAAAGGAGGGTCAGCATTTTCACGTCGTAATCCGGATTCACGGCTTGCCCGAAAATATCGAAGGGCAATCCCTGCGGGTAGGTTTCATCGACCAGCGGAAGATATACGTTGGTCCGCAGGTCATACGACCGTGCATTTCCGGTGGCAAGGATTTCGCCGCAGGCAATATAGGGCGAATACGACAGCAGGCCCTGAACCGGCTGCGACTGCCAGTCGATCCAGTATTCGCCGGCAGGAAGTTGCACACCGCCCAGGTTGCAATAGTTTACATAAACAGGATACTGGCTGGATTGCACGTCCAGCGGCTCCACACGGTACACATCCGAAAACTTTCCGGAGCTCAGGCGGTTGGTATTCATATCGCCCCATACCACCTTGCTGGTGGGGTCGCCGGGATAACCCTCCCAGATGCGGACGGTATAGCCTTCGAAATAATTTATATTAATATCCCCATAAGGGATCACTTCATAAAATGCCACCGAATCAAGAGCCCAGTGCTGATCGGTAACCGTGAAATTGTCCACCAGCCGCTTGGGCATCAGTGAGGGTACTGCCAGAACGTGGAGCGGCGGGATCACCACGCTGGCATCGGCGCCCTGATGGCCGCTGCCGGGCATGTTGGCCAGCGGGCCGTTGGTATATAGATCACCGCCCATCCTGTTGACGCAGGCAGAAAGATCGAAATCCGCTGCTGCATGCGATTGAACAGCCTCGTAAACCAGTGGCCCTGCTTCTGTCGTCGCAGTTTGTGCCAGCGAAACATGCCATGAAAGAAGGGTAATTACGAGGAGAGAAATTTGAGTTAGAAAGCTTTTCATTTTTTAAAGCATTTTTAGTTAAGCGTTGGATAGTCCAACCCACGAATTTGAGCATACAAAACTAAAAGGCAACTTTCCGACAGATGCACGTGATATCACGTGTTTTTCATTTTTTTTGACCCCGTAGTTTTACGAGGTATCTTCTAATGTGTTGATATAATGACACTGTACTAACCACATTATATATTCG
This sequence comes from Bacteroidales bacterium, assembly GCA_046542305.1. Classification (GTDB taxonomy): domain Bacteria; phylum Bacteroidota; class Bacteroidia; order Bacteroidales; family 4484-276; genus JBKHBQ01. The sequence goes on along the minus strand of JBKHBQ010000173.1, from coordinate 3,289 downwards.
AAGTTTACCCCGTTCGGCGAAGCCTAAGCTTCGCTGATCTTTTTGCGAGGATTCGCCGCATTGTAAATCACTTTTCAGGTTCAAACCTCCACAATCCGGTTCTTAATGGCAAAGGTCACCAGTTCGATCATGTTTTTGCAACCGGTTTTGCTCAGGAGGTTAGAGCGATGGAATTCCACAGTACGCGGACTGATGAACAGCTTATTGGCGATCTCGGCCGTATTCAGTCCGTGCGATAATTGCGACAGCACTTCCAACTCGCGCACCGACAACTTCACCGATCCCAACATGTACTTGCTTTCGAAATACCGCGATTGAGCCAAATGGCGGGCAGCATCCTCGGCAAAGCTGTTTTCTTTTCCGGGGTCATCCGGTTGCTTTTCCGAGGCAAAACACAGCAGGGCTGTACTCAGCTTTACCCTGAACGGGGTCATCATCAGGCTCAGCGGCACAGGTTCCTGCGCCTTATTCCGCATTTTTATATTACAGGCTGCCGGTTTGCGTTTCTCTTCCAGCCGTTCACTCACCTCATGAATGAACTGGTCGAGGTCTGAGGATTCCACCATGTCGGTCACGTTCATTTTCTCCAGCTCTTCCTTGTCGTATCCGAGGATCTCGCGCATGCGGTTGTTGGTGAGAAAAAACATATTATTAAGGTATATAAAAATAGCCATGGGCGACTGGTCGATGATCGACAGGTAATGCTCCGCGCCGCTTTGGATGAGCGTTTCGGCCTTTTCGAGCCGCATTTCGATGGCGTTCACCAGGTCGTTAAAATCGAAGGGTTTGGAGATGTAATCGTCGGCGCCCAGTTGCATACCCTTTCTGAAATCGGGCTTTTCGGCCTTGGCGGTAAGGAAAATAAACGGTGTAACCGCAGTGTGCGAAATGTTGCGCAGGGTTTTCAGCACCTCATAGCCGTCGAGGCCCGGCATCATAATGTCGCAGATGATCAGGTCGGGCATTTGTTGCAGCGCGGAGTCGATTCCTTCGCGGCCGCTGCGCGCTGTAAACACCTCGTATTCTTTCATCTGTAAAAAGGTTGCCGTATTTTCGAGCAGCGTTTTGTCGTCTTCGATCACCAGTATCCTTTTCATGCGTGTATCTGAGTTTAAAGTTTAGACGTCTGAATATGGAATGGTTACAGTTACGGTGGTGCCCTTTTCAAGTTCGCTATCGATTTTGATATCACCGCCGATAAGGGCCACACAGTTTTTCACGATCGACATCCCGAGGCCGGTTCCCTGTATCGTTCCCACATTGATCCCGCGGTGAAAGTCGTCGAAGATGTACTTCATGTCGTCAGGGTCGATGCCGATGCCGTTGTCGGAGATGCTCAGCCTCAACATTCCGTTTTCCTTTTCTACCCTAAAATTCACCACCGGGAAATCGCCGGAATACTTTATGGCATTCGAAAGAAGGTTGGCAAAGATGTGCTGCATGAGGTTCTTGTCGATGTGCACCCGCTGAATGGAAGGCTCGATTTCGATGTTGATCTTCACATCGCGGTCATGGGTCGAAATGGTATCTTCCATCACCTGACGGCTCCATACGGGCAGGTCCACCACTACCGGGTTCACTTCGAGCCGTTTGTCCTGCCCCTTGTCGATGACCATCACTTCGTCGAGCATTTTCTTCAGGTGCATGATCGAATCGTATATCTTACCGTATAATTTCCCCTTTTCCTCCTGAGTCCACTTTTCGTGAAAGCTCTGCAACAATTGCGTACTCGAATAAATGCCGGCCAGCGGAGTGCGGAATTCATGCGATACGGTGGAGATAAACCTCGATTTGAGGCGGTTCAGTTCCTTTTCCTTCACCAGGGCACGGTACTTCTGCTTATAGGCCAGAAAGATCAGCACCCCGATGATCACAAAAACAAACAGCAGCCCGATCATCACATATTGCAAATCCTGCTTGCGCTTCAGGGTAAGTTGCTTTACCTCCAGTTCCTTTTGCAGCAATTGGTTGGCACGTTCCTTCTCCGCCATTTCAAAACGGGTTTTCAGCTCATTGATCCGTTCCATCTGATTGTCGCTGAAAATGCTGTCGCGCAATGCGGCGTGTTCTTTGAAAGCCTTTAATGCCTCGCTGTAGTCATTCTGGTTTTCATGAATTTTCGACGCCAGCAGCAGGATATCCCTCTCCAGGTCGCGCGCCCCGATTTCGGAAGCAATGTGCCGGCTGCTGTCGATATAACCGAGCGCTCTTGAATTGTTGCCACGTGCATCCCAGACAAATGCCAGTTGTTTCATGGCCGAGGCCATTCCATACCGGTCCTGGATGTCCCTAAACAGTTTCAGCGACCTGATCAGCGACTGTTCGGCGGTAATAAGTTTTCCCATCACGCTGTAGTCGATTCCCAGGTTGAGGTAATTCAGCGCCTGACCCCGGGTGTCCTGCAGTGTAAGGTTCATGTCGAGCGCCTGATTGAAAAAGATGACGGCAGAATCATGCCTTCCCTGTTTGCTGTAAAGCGATCCGATATTGTTCAGCAGGTTGGCATTGCCGAAAAGCTGCGTTTCATCATCGTAGTAACTCAGTGCCTTTAAATAGCATTGAAGCGCTTCATTATCCTGATCGAGGCGCTGGTAAATAATGCCAAGGTTGTTGTATGCTGCCAGTATTTGCTTTTTATCGCCTAGTTCGAGTCGGAGGTTAAGGCTTTGCAGTTGCAGATCGAGTGACTTGTCGTACTGGCCCAGTCCCCAGTAGGCCATGCTGATCATGGTGAGGGTTTTGGCCTGCATGGCAGAATCGTTGAGCGCAACGGCAATTTGCAACGCCTCCTCATGCAAATTGATCTGATCATAAAGCTTTCCGAGGGAATTGTTGGCCAGCCCGGCGAAAAGCAGGATCTCCGCCCTGGCAGCGCGGTTGCTTTGCCGGTCGGCTTCCGCGAGGGCTTCAGGAAAAAATTCAAGTGCTTCGGCCGGCTGCTTGCGGGCCAGCTCGTTCATCAGCAGCACCATCGTTCTTAGCTTCTCATCGTCGGATTGCTTTTTAACCAGCGCCTGCAGGCTGTCGATGGAATCAAAAGAAGAAAATGCGGCATTTGCAATAAAAGAAAGGATGGTCATAATTCCTATCCACATTGTCATGCGGACCAGTCTCCTGTAATTTGTTGTCATATTGAGTCAAGTCAGGACCACAAATATACATAGATTATCGGCAGATGTATTTTTTTCGTTTAAAAGAAGCGTTTGCCGGAGTATCTGTTGAAATCGTAAGATTTGCCTATAAAAACACCCGCCGTCAGCTCAGAGGCTTCCGGAAGTCAGACAGTGTC
>JBKHBQ010000172.1:0-8489 GCA_046542305.1 Bacteroidales bacterium | reverse complement strand
GGCTGTCGGCGTGAGAAATGTTAATACCCGCCCTGGCAAGCCTGTTGATCTGTGCCGAAACTTCTTCCCAAATGGTGACAGGCTTTAATCTTCCGCCAAAGAAATTTTTGATCATGTCGCGCGAACCCAGAAAACGTCCGCTTTCATCAACCAGCCCCCGAAGATGGGAAGGCTTGCTAAGAGCTTTGCCTGCAACCAGGTTCAGATGAATCCCCGTACCTGAGGGCATTATACCGGCCAGGGTTTCCAGTTGATCGCTGCTTACCGAATTGGCTGCAATGCTGGTGCTGCTGATCAGATCATTTTTTGCCAGCGCAAGAATGGTGCGGGTGGAAATGTCATCCAGCCCGAATCCGTCGGCGTGTACGATCAGCCATTTACTCATCTGCATGCGGATTTACTTTAACAAGGCTTAGCCGTCGCCCGTCCTCCACATTGCGATAGCTGTAAAACACCTTCACTTCGCCGGATTGCCGTTGAAGTTTTTTCAGGCTCGCATCATCCACAATATAAAACCTGCCGGGCTGCGGCCTGCCCGTTTCCTGCCGGATCACCTGCCATTTCTCCAGCGACATGTAATATGAGGCGCCATACTGCAGCATCGGGGCATCATAATAGGAAACCGGCTCCTGTCCGGTGATTTCCGCCACTTTCCGTGCCGATTGCTCAAACTCCGTGTATTGCGCCGCACGCTGCGGCCATACATACCAGTCGAAGGCAAGCCGCCCGATGATCAGCAAAATGGCGAAGATGACCAGCCGTGAGGATTTTATTTTGAAATAAAGAAAGGTGAAAAATCCGGAAAGGAGAAACAACAAAATACTGATGATAATCCTTCCGGGAACATCCTGAAAATCCGGAACAAATGGCAGCGCAAGGTATGCGACGGTAAGCACTGCGGCAGCACCCAATAAAATCATTTCGAGTATATGCGAAGCTTTCCCTCTCTGCGCCTTATTTTTAAGAAAGAAATAAACAAACACCGTGAACACCATCGGCATCAGCATCATGATGTATTTTGGATATACATCCGGCGAGGTCCAGTAGGGAATGATATTGAACAGCACCACCAGCAGGTTGAATTTGATGAACTTGTTTTGCCATACTTTCTGCCAGAATCCTTTGCGGAAAGTAAACGCGATCAGCAGGGTCCACGGCAGGAAATGATAAAGCATCTGCACCGGGAAGAGGTACAAATGCTGAAAAGTCAGCACCCAGCCCTGGTTCACCACCGTGCGGTTGGTCGATTCATTCCAAAGTGTGGTATATACATTTTCAAGTGAATTATATTGATTGTAGATCAGGTAATAAATTCCAACGGGAATGATAAAGGCCATTGCACCTGCCACATGCTGCCAGGAAAAAAGTTTTCTGAATTCACGTTCCGAAAGAAAAACCACCAGCAGGGTGATGCCCTGAAACACAATGGCGGGAAGTCCTTTCATCATAAAACCGATGGCCATAAAAAAATACGATACCACGAACAGGTGAAGAAATTTCTTCTGTTTAAAAAAATGATGGATGAACATCAACCCCGAATAAACCACCCACGAAAAGGTGGTATCGATGTATCCGAGCAGTGATTCCCAAAACAAAATCCTTCCGGAAGTGACAAAGGCAAAGGCCGTAATGGCTGCCGCCCGGATTCCCAATTCCTGCTTCACAAAGTAAAACACCGTAAACCCGAAGCCAAGCAGCGAAACCGCCGTGGGCAGCCGCATCACAAATTCATCGAAGCCGAAGAGCGAAAACAGCCCCACCAAAATCCAGTTGTACAACGGGGGCTTGTTGTAATAATACTCGCCATTGATGGTGGGGGTGATGAAATTGTCGGTGATCATCATTTCGAGCGCCACCAGTGCGCGCGTAGCTTCATCAACAGCCATAAAAATATTGAGATGCCCGAGGTTGATCAGCAGCGCAGGGATCAGCAGAACGATCCCGGACAGATACAGATAAACGGGTTTATTTTTCATTGTGTTAATCATGCAGAACCGGGTTTGGTATCCGGGCCAAAAATAATTCTTTTTTAACGATCCTGCAGTTTGGAACTGCGGATGCTGTAATAGATGCCCGACAGCGACACCACAGCGGTGATCATGTAAAACAGCAGGCTGAGTGCGATGGAATTGCTGATGTCGAGGTTCATCATTTCGGCACCAAGCAGGAAAGTTACCTCGCGCGAACCGATACCCCCGATGGTAATGGGCAGGGTTGCCACAATGGAGGAAATGAGAAACACAAAAATATATCCGGCCATATCCGCGGTTACATCAATCGAAAGAAGGATAAACCATGCGGTAACTACCTGCGAAAGCTGAACAAGGAACGATTGCCCCAGTGTGATCAGGTAAATCCCGTTCAGGTAGCCGAACAAATACCTGATGAACAGGTAATATGCCAGGGCGCCCAGCGGTGCCAGCATCCACACATAATTACGGTAAACGCCCAGGCCCGGAAGGAAACCGCCCATAACCGAAGCCAGGCAAAACAGCGCCAGCATTCCCATGACGCGATCCAGCAATATGGCCCAGAATATTTTTTTTGCTTTTACATCAAATTGCTTGTTGAGCAGGTAAATCTTATAGCCATCGCCGCCAATGCCGCCCGGCAGAAAAAGATTGTAAAACATGCCCAGCAGGTAAAGCCGGATGTTGTAGCCATGGCTGATAGAAATGCCTGTGCGGTCGAGGAAAAGATTGAGCCGGTAGGCGGCAATCAGTTTTGAGAGCATGAAAAACAGCGCTGCAATCAGCAGGTACCAGAGGTTCACCCTTTCGAAGGTGTTCAGCAGTTCACGGGTGTCGATCTTATAAAGAACAAATCCGAGGATTCCGAACGAAAGGACAAATTTGATGGTGGTTTTGACGTATTTCGGGATTTTCGGCATGTGCAGGATCAACTGATTACACCATCGATAAAGTGATAGGTCATGATCAGCACCACGATGATCTTGATAAAGGTGCCAGCCAGGAACCCGAGGAAAGATCCAAATGCCGAGCGCAGCGCCACCCGGTTTTGTTTGCCGGCAATCAGTTCGCCCAGGTATGCCCCGATGAGCGGCCCGATGATCAGCCCCAGCGGTCCGAGAAAAATGAAACCCACCACCACACCAATCACGCTGCCATTGATCCCCGAGCGGCTGCCGCCCAGTTTTTTGGTTCCGTAGATCGGCACCACATAATCGAGCAGCGTTACCAGCGCCGTTACCAGTGCCCAGATGATCAGGAAATTGATGGTGAAAGGTTCTTCCGGAAGAAACATCAGCATCACCAGCGCCAGATACGCCAGCACCGGCCCGGGCAATACCGGCAGAATGCATCCTGCAAGTCCCAGGATCAGTAAGATGACGCCGATAATGATAATGATGACTTCCATAGGATGTGGATTGCTTTAATCCGCCCAAAGATAGGTGTTCTTTTGCTTTCGCGAAATATAAATTCCTTACTTTTGGTTTCTCAAATTATCAACAACATCATTTGTCATGAGTCAAAACAAAGCATTTCAGGATTATTACCCCGACGATTTCAACCATTGCTATGGTTGCGGAGGATTGAATGAGCACGGTCACCAGCTAAAAAGCCACTGGGAAGGCGATATTGCTGTGGCAGCATTCGAACCCAAACCCTATCACACTTCCTTGCCCGGGTATGTGTATGGTGGATTGATCGCTTCACTCATCGATTGCCACAGTACGGGTACCGCTGCAGCGGCGCTCTATCGTGCCGACGGTCGCGAATTGGGCTCCGGGCCGCCCTTCCGCTGTGTTACGGCCAGCCTAAACGTAAAGTATCTCAGGCCCTGCCCGCTCAAGGGTACGCTGAAACTGAAGGCCATCATTAAAGAGATTGACGGAAAACGCGTGACGGTTCTTGTAGATTTGTACGGGGGAGGAGAGATTTGTGCAAAAGGGGAAGTGGTGGCCGTGGCGGTTGGCGAGAAATGGGTGAAGCGCTGGATTGAGGGCGAGGAGGAATAGCGGCAGTATTAAAAGATTTATATCAGATCTCCTGAACTTTAACCGGACAATGGATATTTTAAAAAAAACCTGACAGGTTTCTGAAACTTGTCAGGTTTTTATCATGCAATGAGAATTTCTTACTGGTTGATCCCCATTTTATAAAAGGAGCGGTAAACAAAATACAGCGCCACTGCCAGGAAAGCCAGTCCCACATACGGGGCAAATTCTCTGAAATGCTCTGCCAAAGCAATTTCCATGGCCAGCAAACCGAACAATGTTGTAAACTTGATGATTGGGTTCAAGGCCACCGATGAGGTATCCTTGAAGGGGTCGCCAACGGTATCGCCAACCACCGAAGCGGCATGAAGGTCAGTTCCTTTTTCCTGCATATCCACCTCGATCACTTTCTTGGCATTATCCCATGCACCTCCGGCATTGGCCATGAAAATGGCCTGATACAAACCGAAAAACGCAATAGATAGCAGATAACCTATGAACAATGAAACCGGAGCCGAATACCCGATTATTTCTTGATGGATCGATAGCTGATCAGGCGTCATCAGGTGTGGCTTAATACTTACTCCATCTTGCATAATGCTGCTTACCATTTCCTCTGTACAGCCCACAGGCGCCGAGAAAAACGCGAAGGCCAGCGCAAAGGAGAAAATGGCAATGAATATATTCCACATCCCTTTTTGGGCATAAACGGTACAGATTTTTACAACCTGCCTCGATTTTTCCACGTCGGCCTTTTTGGGAGCGTTCGGATCGAGATTGATGTTTTTCTTGATGAACTCAACGGCACGCCCTGCACCGGTTGTTACGGCCTGAATGGATGCGCCGGTAAACCAGTAGATCACCGAGCCACCCAGCAGGAATCCCAGGATCGTATACGGATTAAGCTCGTTCAATATCATTTCCGGTTCTATGCCTAGAACACTTTTGATAACAAGAATCAGCGAGAAGATCATGGTGGTGGCACCTACCACTGCCGTACCGATCAGCACGGGCTTGGCCGTAGCCTTGAAGGTGTTTCCGGCTCCGTCGTTGGCTTCCAGATAATATTTGGATTTTTCATAATCGGGCTTAAAGCCAAAGTCGCGCTCGATTTCTTCATCGATGCCTTCCTGTTCTTCGATCAGCGAAAGCTCGTAGATTGACTGTGCATTGTCGGTAACGGGGCCGTAGCTGTCGACGGCAATGGTAACAGGTCCCATACCCAGCATGCCAAAGGCTACCAGTCCGAAAGCGAATATCGATGGATAAATCATATAATCTCCCAATCCGAAGGTGCTGGCATAATATGCGATAAACATAAGCAGGAAGAATACCATGCCCATCCAAAAGGCGCTGAAATTTCCGGCCACCAATCCCGAAAGGATGTTCAGAGAAGATCCACCCTTTTTGGAAGCTTCCACCACTTCTTTCACATGGGTGGATTTGGGACTGGTGAATATCTTGGTGAATTCCGGGATCAGGGCAGCGCCAAGTGTACCTGCACTGATGATCACCGAAAGGGTGATCCACATGTTGTGCGGCAGGTGGCTGATCGTGAGGTAGCTGACGATAAATGTAACTATGATGGATAGCAGCGAAGTAATCCACACGAGCGAAGTGAGCGGTTTTTCGAAATCAATGTCATCGGCGTTCTGGTATTTGGCTTTGGAAATGGCGCCGTTGATCCAGAAGGATACCACTGAGGTTACAATCATCAGGATGCGCATCAGGAAAATCCACGATAGAAGTTGCACCTGATGCTCGACATTGGTTACAGCCAGCACAATAAAGGAGATGAGTGCCACGCCGGTTACGCCATAGGTTTCGAAGCCGTCGGCGGTGGGTCCGACGCTGTCGCCGGCATTGTCGCCCACACAGTCGGCGATGGTACCCGGATTCCGCGGATCGTCCTCACCGATCTTAAAGATCACCTTCATCAGGTCGGAACCGATATCGGCAATTTTTGTGAAGATGCCGCCGGCAATCCTTAGTACAGAAGCGCCCAGCGATTCACCGATGGCAAAGCCGATAAAGCTGGCGCCGGCATATTTTCCAGGCACGAAGAGCAGAATGATCAACATGATGATCAGCTCAAGTGATATCAGCACCACGCCGATGCTCATCCCGGCATTCAGCGGGATATTCAGCAGTTTGATGGGCTTTCTTTCCAGAGACGCAAAAGCCATGCGCGAGTTGGCCAGCGTATTCATCCTGATGCCGAACCAGGCTACGCTGTAGCTGCCCAATATACCAATGATGGTCCAGCCAAGGATCATCAGCACACCGACAACACCGAACATACTTTCACCGCTCTCACTGTCAATCGACAGAAAACCAAAGTAGAATGCCACTGCCGCGCCAATAAACACAAACAGAATTGCCAGAAATTTCCCCTGCTGGATCAGGTAGGTTTTTCCGGTTTCATAAATCACATGCGCCACCTCGAGCATCGATCTGTGGGCTCTGCGTTTTTTTACCTGCACAAACTGGTACAGGCCAAACAGAAATCCCGCAATGGTGATCAGGAAACCCCAGTAGAGAATGTTCTGTTGCTTAATGCTTTCGGGAATTTGAAGATTGGCCTCGCTAGCAAACATCAGCACCGGCAGGAATGCCAATGCAATTGTGGTAAAGATTTTTTTCATAAGCCAGGAAAATTTGAAAGGTTTTGATTAACTGTTGACAAAAATAGGATTATTTGTTTTCGTTTGAAACAGTTAACTAAACCCGCATTCAATTTAGAAGGAGTTTAGATTGAATTGGATTGGCTCTTCACAGGTGTGCCTGGTTGACTTGCTGTTTGTGAGGTATTAACAGGTGTGTTCAAACATGCATATATCGCCTATACGTTGGGATTTTGATTATGCAAAAGTGTGCTTTCGCAAACAAATTATCAACTGACACAATAAAGATTGAAAGATGATTATCAATCTGCTGCTACAGCTCCGGACAGATTTTTCCTATTTTTGGATTTAAAATCCTGGGTATTATGAAAAGATATTTTCAGATCATTCTGATCATGTGTACTGCAGCCGGCAGTTTTCCGGCCAAAGCGCAAGGTGAAGTCAAACCGGCTTTCAAGGTGATTATCACCGGATCGGGCGGCGGCATTGAAGAGGATAACCTGAACAGCTACCTGCTAGCCGGAATTAATTCGAACGATTTTATCATGCTGGACGCAGGTACACTGGTGTCGGGGATCGAAAAGGCTGTAAACGGCGGATCATTTTATGATGTTTTTGTGCCACCCCAACAGGGAGTTACCAAAACCGAATATATTTTCAGGCACCTGATCAGGGCTTACCTTATTTCCCATCCGCACCTCGATCATGTTTCGGGGCTGGTGATCGGTTCACCGGCGGATACTTCAAAATCGGTTTACGCCTCGGCGCATACCATCGAAGTGATGAAAAAACATCTGTTCAACTGGGAGGTGTGGCCAAATTTTGCAAATGAAGGCGAAGGTTATGCCCTGGGAACCTATACCTATCGGACGCTGCGTCCGGGGCAACCGGAACGGATTAAGGGAACGGCTTTCGAGGTGACGGCTTTTCCTGTCAGTCATCAGGAGCCTTACGAATCCACGGCATTCCTGATAAGCCGCTATGGCGAATATGTGCTTTATGTTGGCGACACGGGTCCGGATGAAATTGAGGAAAAAAATCACTTGTCCTCACTATGGTTAGAAATTGCACCGCTTATCAGCGAAAACCGGCTGCACGCCATTTTCATCGAATGTTCCTACCCGTCTGACCGGCCTGATGCCCAACTTTACGGGCACCTCAATCCGCAGTGGCTCGCACGCGAACTGGGGAGGCTTGCCGGTGAAGTTGATGAGCTAAATCCCGGAACCACGATAAACGGATTGAAAGTAGTGGTAACCGGCATCAAACCAACCTTTGACGGAGACGCCGGATATCTGATCCATCGGCAGCTTCTCGAGAGGAACGAATACGGGGTGCAATACATTATTCCCGAACAGGGTCAGCGCATAGAGTTTTGATCGTTTGCCGTTATATTTTCTTACCTTTGACGGCAGTTAACCAAAAGTGAAATGCAAAAAATCATTGCCGTAGTTCTGATGTTTCTCCTGGCCGGTAATTACCTTTCGGCGCAACAGCATACACCAATCCGCTTTATGCCCCACTGGCTGCACCAGGCGCAGTTTGCCGGTTATTATTTGGCTCTTGAAAAAGGATTTTATGAAAATCATGGCCTGGATGTTGAAATCCTCGACGGCGGACCGGCATTTCCCGCCGGGAAGGTTTTTGAAAATGACCTGGCCGATATTAGCAGCATGTTCCTCTCGGGAGCCATCAAATTGTCGGATGCAGGTATGCCGCTGGTAAATATCGGGCAGTTGTCAAAAAAATCGGCCCTGATCTTTGTCACCCGAAAATCCGACAGCATTACCAGTCCTGAAGATTTCAACGGCAAAAGAATCGGTGTCTGGCGCAGCGATTTTCAGGAACTGCCCCTGGCTTTTATAAAAAAATACGGAATCCAGGCTGAAATCGTGCTCATGGGCTAC
>JBKHBQ010000171.1:0-8546 GCA_046542305.1 Bacteroidales bacterium | reverse complement strand
TGATTAAAATAAGTAGCTAATTGGACACCTCAAATAAAATATTTGAAAGCATTATTCAGCAAGTTCCCGCATGGGAGAGCCGCAGGCGAGGCTGGTTTGCTTGGCTGTGTTATCCCCGCAGCATTTGCTGTACATAGATGTGGCATCATCCACCGAAGCAAGGCCCAGAAGTATGGTAGCCATGTTAATTGGGGTACGAACTGAAAGCGGCGTAGCTGCGATGCACAAATAAATGATTGCTACGCCCGACTTGGTGGAATCTGTTTTGATGTGTGTTGCTGATATAAAAGAAGAGCGGAACGTTTGTACTACACCGGCCGGTAATGGGAATTTGGTTAACTTTGGTGAGGAATTTAATTGGATGGAAGATAATCGTTCAAATATTGAAGTTGAAAAAATTGTTGCTCATTGGATAGAATCTTCTTCAGAAGATTTTCAAACAATGATTGCACTTTATCAATCCAAATCCTATTCATGGGCGCTATTTCTTGGGCATTTATCCACGGAAAAACTCCTTAAGGCGCTTTATGTAAAAAGGTTCAGTAAACATGCACCATTTACCCATAACCTTTACCGTCTTGCAGAATTGCTGGAATTAGATTTGTCAGATGAATATGCCGACTGGCTGGACGAAATTACGTCGTTTAACCTGAATGCAAGGTACGATGATTACAAACGGGAATTCAGAAAGATTTGCACGAGGAGTTATACCGAAGCATAAAGTTGTAAGATCATGGATCGAAAAGATGCTCTAATAATAGCAAGCAGATATGCACACGCTGTTCGTGACAGATATGATTTTCAAAAAGTGATTCTTTTTGGTTCATATGCCAAAGGCACGTTTAATGAGGATAGCGATATTGATATTGCCGTCATCTTTCATGATTTTAATAACCTGGTGGATATTCAGGTGGATCTGATGCGGATAAGGCGAAACATCGACAGCCGTATTGAACCCCATCCTTTCAGGGCCACCGAATTCAATGCTTCCAATCCGGTCGCTTCCGAAATCATGAAATTCGGGCAGGAAATTCATTTAACCTGATAAGAATTGGTCGGTGGCAGACATATCTAAGAAGCAGGTGGAATGACTTCTGTACAAATTATAAAAAAACTCCCCATCACTCCTTCATCATCCTGTAAATCGTTGTCTGCCCGATGCCGAGCTTATCGGCGACGGCTTTGGTGTTGTTGTCGTATTTTTTTAGAAAGAATTTTACGATGCGGCGGTCGTATTCGCGCAGGGTTAGTTCTTCGGAGAGGACTTCATGCAGGATCTCCGAGGAGCTGAGCGAAATATCATCCGGTCCGATCTCTTCGCCATCGGCCATGATAATGGCCAATTCCACCACCGATTTGAGTTCGCGCACGTTGCCGGGCCACGAATAGCTGAGCAGCTTGTTGCGGGCCTCGGCCGAGAGCGTTTTCTGGGGCAGCTTGTTGTCGCGGCAGTACTCGCTGATGAAGAAATTGGCGAGGATGAGCGTGTCTTTATCGCGTTCGCGCAGCGGCGGCAGGTCGATCTGCAGGCCATAGAGCCGGTAGTAGAGATCCTGCCTGAAGCGTCCTTCGGCGGCTTCCTGCTTGAGGTTGCGGTGGGTGGCCACGATGATGCGGCAATCCACTGGCACGGGTGTGTTGCTACCCACGCGGGTGATTTCCTTTTCCTGCAGCGCCCTGAGCAGCTTGGGCTGGAAGCCGAGGTCCATCTCACCGATCTCGTCGAGGAAAATTGTGCCGCCACTGGCTTCTTCGAATTTGCCTTTGCGCTGGGCGATGGCGCCGGTAAATGCGCCGCGCTCGTGGCCGAACAATTCGCTTTCGAACAGCTCCGTAGGGATGGCGGCCACGTTCACCGGGATGAAGGGCTTATTTTTACGCGCCGAGTTGTAATGGATGGCCTTGGCCACCACCTCCTTGCCGGTGCCGGTTTCGCCGGTTACGGTTACATTGATGGATGAATTGGCCGCCTTACCCACCAGCGCGATCACCTTTTGTATGGGCACGCTGTTGCCGATGATGGCATGTTTAAGATGGTATTTTTTGCCTACCTCTGCTTCAAGGGAGGAGATGCGCCGGCGCAGCCGTGCATGTTTGCGGATGTTGCCGATGGTGTTGAGCAGGCGGTCGCGGATATCGCTGCGTTTCACCAGGTAATCGTAGGCGCCGAGGCGGAGCAGGTCCACGGCGGTTTCGATGTCTTCCTGTTCGCTGATCACCACCACCTCGGTATCTTCGTTGGCGGATTTAATGCGTTTCATGAGCTGGTCGCCCTTCATATCGGGCAGGCGGTAGTCGAGCGTGATCACGTCAGGGTTTTTATGCAGGTTGTCCAGCAGGCTTTTGCCGTCGAAATACTTCTCCACCACGATGTCCTGGATCAGGCTCAGGTTGTGTACCAGCAGTTTACTGTACCATTCGTCGTCTTCAACCACAAACACCCGGAAGGGCTTGTTTTCTTCAGTCATTGCCATGTTTGGATTTTTTGATATGTTCGAGCACCCGGGCTACTTCGGCATCGGCCAGCTCCACCAGTAAAGGTACCTTTTTTTCGTCGGGTGCATGCAGGCATTTTTCTTCGATATCCCGCAGGATATTCAAAAGTTTTCCGGCGCCGATGTGTTTTGTTGAGGCGCGCATCCTGTGGGCAGCTTCACCCACGTTGGCGAAATCGTTATCGTTAAGTGCCTTTTTCATTTCGTTTATATTTTGCCGGGCCGTTTCCATGTAGGTGTCGAGCATTTCGTTAAAAAAGGCGCTGTTGCCGTTGCTGAGTTTTTGCAGTTCGGCGAAATCGGGCAGGTCCATGGGTGTTGTGGCTGGTTTTTCAGTTTCCGCAAATTGGGATTGCAATGTGCTTTTCTGAAAGAAAATTTTTGCCAGCACCTTAAAAAAATCTTCTTCGGGGAAAGGTTTGGGCAGCACGGCGTCCATTCCGGCATCCTTGTATTTCTCCTGTTCGAAATCCGTAACGGCCGCTGTAAGCGCCAGCACCGGCAGGCGAGGGTGCAGTTTTTTGATCTCCGCGGTGGCCTCGAGGCCGTTCATGTTGGGCATGCGAATGTCCATGAGCACCAGGTCGAAGGTATTCTCCCGTGTAAGCCGAACCGCCTCCAGCCCATCACCGGCTTCACGCCAGGTGGCTTTGTGCTTGAGCAGGATATTGGCGATGAGTTTGCGGTTGTACACTTCATCATCCACGATGAGGAAATGCATGCCTGAAATATCTACGGCCGGTTCGGCTGAGGGTTTTTCTTTTTCCAGATCCGTTTCGCTGCCGGTTTGGTAGGGGATATTTACCGACACCGAAGTTCCCTGTCCGGGTGTGCTGTTGATGACAATGCTGCCCTGGTGCAGGTCGATGAGTTTCTTGGTGATGGCCAGGCCGAGGCCCGTACCGGTTTGCGGATCACCGGCGCTGGTTCCGGTCTGTTGGTATTCGCCGAAGATCTTGTCGAGGAAGGATTGCGGCATGCCCACGCCGGTATCGGAAATGTAGAGGCTTAGCTGTATTTTTTTCTCTTCCAGTGCATGTGATGCCATCGACATGCGTACTTCCCCGATTTCGGTATTTTTAATGGCATTCGACATCAGGTTGAGCAGAATTTGCCGCAGCCGCACGGGATCGCCTTTCAGCACCGGCGTGTCCCCGGCTGTATGCTGGGTAATAAAATTTAGACCCTTACGCCCGGCTGAAGGCTTCATCAGGTGTGCTACTTCATCGAAAATTTCAACCGGCCGGAAAGCTAAATTCCTTAGTTCGAGTTTGCCGGCCTGGAGCCGTGAAAAATCGAGGATTTCGTTGATGATGGTCATCAGGTGTGCGCCGGCTTTTTTGATGATAGTCAGTTGTTCGAACTGCCCCGGATCGAGGCTGGTTTGCAGCAACTGCGAGGTGAACCCGGTGATGGCGTTCATGGGTGTGCGGATTTCGTGGCTCATGTTGGCCAGGAAGCGTTCCTTTTCCAGGGCATGTTCTTCGGCCTGCAGGCGGGCATCCTTCAGAACTTTTTCGTACTGGTTGTTTTTGCGGATGTAATTGTAGATGGCGATGGCCGCCATGAGCAACAATACCACTGCCGAAATTACGAACACGGTGATGAGCAACCGGATTTCTGCGATGAGCGACTCGGCACGTCCCGAACGTTGTGCGAGCTGCTCCAATTGCCATGCTTCCATCGTTTCGAGCAGGCGCCTGATCTTTTCCATCACCAGGTTGTCCTCCTTGAGCAAGGCTAATTCGCGTGCGTTCATTTGCCGTTCCATAGCAGTTTCGCGATCTTTGATGGCCTGCACATTCTCGCTGATTTCATCGATGGCTTCCTGCGGTTCGGATTGCTGAATGACGATGGTGGTATCGGCTTGTTCCTCCGTCTGCTTCTTTTTTCCTCCGAAAATCCGGGCAAAAAAGCCGCGTTTCTTTTCTTCGGCTTCCGTGATTACCGTATCGATCTGTGGCTGCGACGGCTTATGGCGAATTTTTTCGATCACCTTTTCCATGGCTTTTTTCACGCGATATTCATCCCGCACCTTCAGCAGCCCGTCGAGGATCACAAATTTTTGCTCCACGAGATATTGCAGCGAATCGACAGCCTGCAGGTTCAGGGTATCGTTGTCGGCTCTGGCACGAAACATTTCGAGTTTCTCTTCTGTATTTTGAACAGCAGTGTAGAATTCGGTGAGGTAGCTGTTTCGTTCGGTGAGGTTATAGGATTTAACGCTGCTTTCGGCATGGGAAAGATTGGTGAGGATCTCTTTCATGATTACCAGTTGGTAATCGGGACGGGTTTCCTCGCCGATATCCGACACAATCAGGTTGAGGCGCTGCCAGGCCAGAATACCCGTAGTAACAACGATGGCCAGGATCAACACATGTATGACCAGCACACCCGAACCCAGCGCAGAAAGGCGGTTGTTTTTCATGATCTTATGTTTGTTCAAATCAGCACCTGCTATCTTTTAAACGGGTAGCTTCCCTATTTAACATCACAGCGGTAAAGGCTGTTCAAAGTTAAGAAATGCCGTGAACCTGAAAAGGGAAAAACCTGTGGATATGCAGCAACCGCTATGGAGCATGATACCCTTCTTTTCTGATCCCGAACCATAATTTGTAGAAAATATTTCGCACCCTCTAACGGCCGGATCATTTCTGAACCTCGCGCTGCATGCCGCGAATGACGACCTATGCACAGCATTTACGGGATGCATTATTATTATGGCACCATATTGCTGGATAGCGTCCCAAATATTGCCAACCAGGAGCGGTTTGCAGCAAAACAAACATAAAATGAAATCACGGAGACTTTTTACAAGCTTGATAGCCATTTCCTTTATAGCAATGATCATTGTTTTTTCGGGATGTAAATCTTCAAAAACCGCTAAAGGCGGTGCAATCGGTGCGGGTGCCGGCGGCACAATCGGTGCGGTGATCGGCGGCCAGTCCGACAATACCGCCGAAGGTGCCATTATCGGTGCCATGATTGGCGGAACGGCCGGAGCCCTTATCGGCAATTATATGGACAAGCAGGCCGAGGAAATCCGCAAAGATGTGGAAGGTGCCCAAGTTGAGCGGGTTGGGGAAGGAATCAAACTCACCTTCGAATCCGGGCTCCTGTTCGGCTTCGACGAATATTCCCTGCGGGCCGAAACCAGGGACGACCTCGACGAGCTGGCTGAAACCCTCAACAAATATGATGATACCCGGATCCTGATTGAAGGCCATACCGACAGCAGGGGAACGAAATCGTATAACATGAAACTCTCGCTTAACCGCGCCCAGTCGGTTGAAAACTACCTCACCGAAAACGGGGTGAATGGCCGCCGAATGTCTGTGAAAGGATACGGCGAAACGCAACCGGTAGCTAGCAACGACACCGAAAGGGGACGACAGAAAAACCGGCGGGTACAAATAGCCATCTTTGCCGATGAAGAACTTAAAGAAGCGGCAGAACAAGGCGAGCTTATTGTGAAATAAACCATTGTTAAACATAAAACAACAACTGTTATGATGAACACGAACATTAAAACCGTTATCATCTTATTTCTTTTAACACTCGGAACAGCCGGTCTGCTGGCACAGAATGCAGGGTTTGGTATAAAGGGCGGGATAAACCTTGCCAACATGAGTATTGACGATGCAAATGATAAAAACATCAGACCTGGTTTTTATTTTGGTGTGATGGCCAATTTGCCCCTTACCATGCAGTTTGCTGTACAGCCGGAGCTGCTGTATTCTACCCGGGGAGTGGAAATGAATTACGATGAGGATTTCCTCGGTATCGATATTGCCGACGGGGAAACAGATTTTAAACTCACTTACCTTGACATTCCCCTCTATCTTGTTTTTAATTTGAGCGAGGATTTTCATTTTTATTTCGGACCCTATGTAGGATTTTTACTGGATGCAAAAGTGGATACAAAGGCCGAAGTACTCGAATTTATTGAAATCAACGATAGCAACGACCTGGATCGCGATCATTTCAAGTCTACAGAAATCGGGCTTTCGGCGGGCCTGGGCTTCGAATTCGGCAGTTTCATCACCGGATTCAATTACAGCCACGGCTTAACGCAGGTGGCCAAGGACGATGATCCTTCGGAAGCTTTGCTCGGCGATGCAAAAAACAATATGATACAGGTGTTTGTCGGATTTCTGTTCTAAACATTTTAACGCCATAAAAACAAATAAACATGTGATGCGGATGCTTATCTGCATCACATGCTTTATATTCTGAAACCAGTTACCAAATCTGCGTAGGTGGAAACGGTAAAAGATCCTGTGCCGGTCAAAATTAATCGCCTGGAGGTAAAGGACAGAAAAACAGCTTAGGCGGGATTTTTCATCTGAACCGGAAGTGGAGGTAGGTAAAAATTCATCACCTTCAGGACGGATTACCATCTGCTGAAGCCACCGGAAATGCTTTTGGTAAGGGAAATTTTGAGTTGACGGCTGAATGAAATGGATATCCTGAAGGAAAGATCTGTATTTAACATTGAAAATTTAGGGGAACCGATAAGGAATCGGGGGCATTCAATCTTTACCCTGAGATTATGGTGAACCGAAATGGAAATTGGAAGGTTACGTGAAGCCTGTGATGGAGACATCAATATAGTTGACCGGAAGAAGGAAAATGAACCATTTATCGACAAATTGTGGGAATCGCTGGTTGGCACCGCAGCCGGAATATCCGGGAATCAGCCCGCCGAACGGGTAGCCACACAGCTACCCTTACACGACAATGTAAAAATGAGGATCGTAGTATGCTTTCCTCAACCTGAAAAATTTTTTAAAAGAGCCATTTATCTTAGCATTTTCAAAAGACCTGGAAAACTCCGTAGATTTCAATTCGGGTAATAAACTAATCCACGATTTCTTTCACCTCTTTGCGCACACCCTGCTTAATGTAAAGCTTCACGATACCCACCATAGCACCGGTTAGCGCGGCATAGGCTATGGCTTCGCCCCAACTGATGCGGTGGTCGCGTGGATCGTTGGGTGCTTTTTTCCCAAATCCTTTTTCGATGATGGCCTGTGTGGCCTTTTTAAGTAAGAAAGCCCCAAACATGGCGCTGCCATTGATAAGGATCAATCGCACATCTCGTTTTAGTTCATCTTTATCCATCATTTTCGAAAGTTGTTGGTTTCACCATTAATTTGTTGTATTACCTACAGGATTAGCAGGGCATGAATCAGTCCGGGTATGTATCCAAGCAGGGTAAGTATCAGGTTGAGCAGGAATTTTCCGCCAAGGCCGTATTCGAGTCCTACTGCCAGAGGTGGCAATAAAATGGCCAGGATGATTTTTACTATTGATGACATAATTGTTTTTTTTACGGTTAAACTACAGGAGTTATTTACAAATCCGTGCCAGAGAAACTGGTTGAGGTTTAATTCCCCGGTTGGCGGGCAAACCAACAAGAGTTCAATGGATTTTTCTGTTGACCGGGATGTGGAATCCACGCCTCACTTACACATGTAAAATGTTCCTCAAAAGGGAAAGTTTATTCAACAGCACATTTAAGGTAAATGGGAAAATGATCTGAACCGATGTACGGAAGCCGTCTCATTTCGATCACCTTAAAATGGTGTGAAAGGAATATATGGTCGAGGGCCCAGCGCATGATCGGGTGTTTAGCATTGAAGGTATTGTAAAATCCGCGGCCTTTTCGGGGATCTTTTAGTTTGCTGATGCTTCGGAATTTGTAGGATGTATCCGACCAGGCCACATCATTAAAGTCGCCAATTACCACCCAGGGCCCGGGCGTTTCCTTGATTTTGCGTGCCATTACAACCAGTTCGCGGTCGCGGGGAAGCGATGTCTGTGCTTCTTCGGGCGCAGGAGGCTCGGGGTGTAGGCAGGCCAGTTTAAAAGTAAAATTTTCGGCCCGCACATCGGCATGAATCGACGGTACGTTTTTTTTAATCAAATATTCGATTTTTCCGTTTTCGAGCGGCAGCCGTGAGTAAAGCAACATACCATAGGTGTTGTCCAGCGGGTATTTGATGTGGTGCGGGTAATGATCAGTTATCACATCGAGTTGCCAGGCCC
>JBKHBQ010000170.1:0-8640 GCA_046542305.1 Bacteroidales bacterium | reverse complement strand
AATCCTTTAATGCCGCCGATGTCCTTGCCGAGCAGGTTGCGGTCGCGGGCACCCTGCAGCAGGTTTTCGAGATAGTTTTTCAGGTATTTATATTCGTGGCGAACATACACGATGCCTTCGGTGGCGCCAACTGCATATCCGGCAATCACCATGCCTTCGAAGAGGAGTTTGGGCCGTTCGGTCAGGATTACCCTGTCCTTGAAAGTTCCGGGTTCGCCCTCATCAGCGTTGCAGAAAATATATTTCTTTTCGCCTTTGGCCTTGCGGCAGAACTCCCACTTCAATCCTGTGGGGAAGCCTGCACCACCGCGTCCGCGGATGTTGGATTTCTTCACCTCTTCGATCACCTGTTCGGGTGTCATTTCGGGAAGTTTCTTCCATATCACGATACCGGGGGTGTAATCTTCGGAGAGGATCGGTCCCTTTTTGCGGATGTTGTTCTGCACAACCGACTTGATGAGTTCGTTGCGGTTTTCGCCATCGCCGTAGGCTGCAGTGTACATTTCCTCTACGGGTTTGCCTTCCTTGATATCGCGCACGATTTCCTTCACCCTGAAGGGGGTAAGATTGGTGAATACATGCCCGTTGATCAGGGCGGCAGGTTCCTGGTCGTTCATACCGATACAGGCTGTATCGAATAAGCCGATCTGCCCGTCGGGAGTCACCTGGCCAAATTTGATCCCGGCTTCCTGTTCGAGCGTTTCCTTCACCCTGGCGCGGCCCATCATATTGGCCACGGCACTGTCGTTCAGATAAATGGCATATTTACCCGTGGGGGTATCGGAAAAGAAATGGTAAAACGACATCGTCTGCTCTACGTCCACATGCGAAATATTCAGCGCGTTGGCAATTTCAGAAATTGTCTCCTGGGGAATATAGCCATGCTCCGATTGAACATCAATAAGGATGTCCATCAGACGGGTCTGATCCTTATTGTACTTCTCAATGATGCTCTGTACGCTTGTTGCCATAAAAATTCTTATTGTTAGTGAATTATAAAATCGAGAAATTGATTATCAGTAATTTGGTTAATCTGTTAGCTCCTCTTGTCGCTGATTTTCAAGGTTGTTAACAATTTAACAACGCAAAGCTACGCTGAAATTATCTTGCCGCAAACAATAGAAAAAATTTAGAAGTGTTTTAAATAGACAATCACCTGCAAAACCCTGTGGATTGCGTATTTGGTAAGAATTTAGAACAGATTTAAATTGTTTGAATAATTATATTTTATTTTGCAGCTGATCCCACTGATTAGTGGCTGATTACGTTAGGGTTTGAAAAAAAACTCCTCAGATTAAATGCAGGGTTATTTAGCAGCGTTGAATTAACACTACATCAATGCATAAAATGTTACACCAAGGAGATGAGATATTTTATTGAATTGTCGTACGATGGCACCGATTACCACGGCTGGCAGCGACAGGACGGCTCCAAAAGCATACAGGCTGCCATAGAGCAGGGATTGTATTACAAGATAAACCAGAACGAAGGCGTAACCGGCTGCGGCCGTACCGATGCCGGAGTGCATGCCCGGCAATTCTTTGCCCATTTCGATTTGTTTCAGCACCTGGATAAGCGTAAACTGGCAGAGCTGAGGGACGAACTGAACAGCTTTCTGCCGCAGGATATCGCCATACACCGGATTTTCAGGGTGAGGGATCAGGCGCATACACGATTCGATGCCATTGCCCGAACCTATAAATACTATATCAGTACAAACAGATATCCCTTTAACCGGCATTTTTCGTGGTATTATCACGCGCCGCTTAATGTGGAGGAAATGAACCGCAGTGCCGAAATCCTTGGAAGGTACAGCGATTTTACCAGCTTTGCCAAACTGCACGGCGGAGCACACACCAACATCTGCCAGATTTCTCATGCACGTTGGGAAAAACTGGAACACGAACTTGTATTTACCATTACTGCCGATCGGTTTTTGAGGAACATGGTCCGCTCGATTGTCGGAACAATGGTGGATATTGGCCGCGGAAAAATTGATCAGGAGGAACTGTCACGCATCATCGAAAGCATGGATCGCAGCAGGGCGGGCATGTCGGCCCCGGCCAAGGGGTTGTTTCTCGAAAAAATCGATTATAACTGGGAGGAAATCCTGAAAATCTGAACGGCAGCAATAACAGCATTACCGTCTTTGATGTAAAAACCTGAATTTTAACACGCTGGAATCGATCTTACGATTATTCAACATTTTTTACGGCTGACGGCAATTTTTTTACGTTTTTTTTGTTTTCCAGCTTGTTTTTTAGAAAAACACAGGTTTATATTTGCCGGCAAACAGGCATCCGGACCTGACAAACCATTTTTTAAGTCAACTTTTTATCAATACTGAAGATGGAAAAAAAACGCGTTATTAAAAGCATCGAAAACATCACCGAGGATGTGCTCGAAGCAATCAAGAAAAAATATCCTGACGGATGGTCGAACCATGTGCAGCGCGTCAACAAAGGGAACAACGAATTCATTCACGTAATAACCGTGGATACGGAAGATACTTCATACCTCATTAAGGTGAATGTGAAGATCGATTCCATTGAAGAACTCGAAAAATTCTCGCAGCAGGAAGATGTGGTTTCGGGCGGTGATGAGGCCATTGACGGAGACGAAGAGATCAGCAGCGATATGAGCGATGACGAAGACTGATCTTCGCCGGAATTACCGCCATTTGCAGCAAATATCCTTCACTGTTAAATAATTCTAAATCTTCCCGACGCAGCCACCAGGTTTGGAGAATCCCCATAATTTTGCATGATTCCAAATAATGAAGCATGCGCTGTATCGAAAGAAATATCACCGATCCTTATTTTAATATTGCCGCAGAAGAATACGTGCTGAAATCATACGATGATGATGTGTTTATGCTTTGGCGCAACGAACCCTGTATTATTGTCGGCAAGCACCAAAATACCCTTGCAGAGATCAATCTCGATTTCGTTAAGCAACACAATATTCCTGTGGTAAGAAGGATATCGGGCGGAGGCACGGTTTTTCACGATCTGGGCAACATCAATTTCACCTTTATCCGCAACGGCGAACCCGACCGGCTGGTAGATTTCAGGAAATTTACGGAACCGATCATCGAAGTGATGCAAAAGCTGGGCATCGACGCCCGCTTTGAAGGCAGAAACGATCTCACCATCGGTGGAAAAAAATTCTCCGGGAATGCCGAGCACGTGCACCGCAACAGGATATTACATCACGGAACCCTGCTCTTCTCGGCACAACTCGGCCAACTCAGCAATGCACTGAAAGTTGACCCCTCCAAATTCCGCGACAAAGCGGTGAAATCAGTCCGCAGCCGTGTGACCAACATCAGCGAACACATTAAGGAACCCATGGAGGTGACCGATTTTATGAAACTCATCCAGCAGCACATCGACGAAAAATATCCTGATGCCCGTTTGGTTTCGTTTACTGAGGAGGACATCCGAAACATCGAAGACCTGGCCACCAAAAAATACAGAACCTGGCAATGGAATTACGGGTATTCGCCAAAATATAATTTCCGAAGGATGATCAAGGCCAACGGCGGTAATATAGAAGTGAACCTGGAAGTGCATAACGGCATCATAGAGAAAGCCAAATTCTTTGGCGATTACTTCAGCCTGCGCGATACTGCCGAAATCGAAGAAATGCTTACCGGCCGGCAACACCAGCCCGATGTAATCCGTCATTTGCTCAGCGAGGTGGATGTCCATCTGTACTTTAAACATGTGAGCCTCGACGAACTGATCGGCGGCATGTTTTAGATTTCTGAATATCAACAAAAAAAAATATGATGACAAAAGAAGAAATTTTCGACAGGCTCTGGAAGATTTACACCACACAAAATCCTTCTGTTCAAAAAGTACACGACCTTTTTGTTGAAGAAGGGGAAACGGTTGAAAACGATCACATCGCCTTCCGCACCTTTAACGATCCGCGGGTGAATGTGGATGTGCTTGCGAAGCCGTTTATCAAGGCAGGATATGAAGAAAAGAACGATTATCAGTTTGAAGCCAAAAAGCTTTATGCCAAGCATTTCGAGCATAAAACCGATCCGAAGGCCCCCAGGGTTTTCATCAGTCAGCTCAAGGTGGAGGAATTCAGCGATTTCCTTCAAAAAACCGTTAAAGATATCGTCGATCAGATCCCCGAAGATGTGCTTAAGTCAGATGAATTGATTTTTGCCGGCAATGTATGGGGCACACCTTCATACGAAACGTACAAACGACTTCGCGAAGAATCGGAATATGCAGCCTGGCTTTATGTTTACGGATTTTGCGCCAACCATTTCACGGTAAGCGTAAATTACCTCGATAAGTTGGATTCACTCGAAAAAGTAAACAGCTTTCTAAAAAAGAACGGCTTCCACATCAACGATTCGGGCGGTGAGATCAAGGGGACGCCGGAGCAACTGCTCGAACAATCCAGCATTAAATCCGAAGTGATCCCGGTGGATTTCGAGGAAGGATCATTTGAAATTCCGGGTTGCTATTACGAATTTGCCCGCCGCTATCCCGATCAGGACGGACAGCTCTATTCCGGATTCATCGCCAAATCGGCAGATAAGATTTTCGAAAGCACAGATTTTTATAAAAAAGACCAGTAAGCAAATTATCCGAACCGAATTCCGGAACCTGTCGGTTTTTCCCAGAACTTCTTCTTTTTACACAAGGGGATCATTATTCGGGTTAGCTGGCAGGTTTTTGCTTTTTATGTGTACCTTTAATAAATATCAAACCTTAAACTATTATGGAAATTACGATAAAAAAACTCAATTTCATCAGGGATCTAATCAGCGTTGAAGATGAAAAGGTTGTTGATTTGTTGATCAGCATAATGAACCTGACAAAAGAGAAGAGTCAACATCGCCCATTGACAGAAGAAGAATTTAATAACATTATAATCGCTGCTGAAGAAGATGCAAAATACAATCGAATGACATCATCAGAGGACCTAAAAAAAGAAGTTAAAAAATGGCGTTAAGTGTATTATGGACGGATACAGCCAAATCCCAGCTTAATGAAATTTATGCTTATTATTCTAAAAATGTCAGTGCCATTATTGCTGAGAAATTGATCTTTAGAATCATCGAACGAACTGATCAACTGATAAAAAATCCGGAAAGTGGCCCGAAAGAACCATTGCTAATGAACAGGCAGTTTGACTACAGATATCTTGTCATGGGCAATTATTAAATTATCTACTGGGCCGCAGATCATTACATTAAAATTGCTTCAATATTCGATTGTCGCCAAAATCCACAAAAGTTAAAAAAAATCAGATAATGGTTTTTTGCCTTTTACGATTTATTCCCCAAATTCTTCTCCCACAAGTTTCCGAGCTCTTTTTTGGTTTGTTCGCTCAGCCCGAAATCCAGCGGACGTTTGTCGTCGCCGGCAAGGTAAAGCGTTTTTGTAGGGAAGGCAAAATCGATTCCGGCTTCGTTGAAGCGGCTGAAAATCTCAAAATTCACCTTTTCAGAAAATTCCATGTACGCCCAGTAATCCGGCGGGTGATACCAGTAAAGCACCATCAGGTTGAGCGAATCGCTGTTGAACTCGCTGAAATACACCCGTGGCGGGAATTCAGGATGCATGCCTTCATGATCTTTAAGCACATCCTTGATGATATCGATGGCTTCCTGAATTTTTTCAGTCGGTGTATCGTAAGTAATGGTGATATTGGCCAGACGGCGGATGTGCGGGCGTTTTCCTATATTTTGGATGGTGCGGTTGGCCAGTTCGCCATTGGGAATGGCCACCAGGTGTCCCTCGAGCGTGCGGATCAGGGTACTTCTCAGCCCGATGGACTCGATGGGGCCGTCATGCCCGTCGACCACCACGCGGTCGCCGATTTCGAAGGGCTTGTCGCCGGCAATTACAAATGAACCGATAAAATGCTTGAGTGTATCCTGCGCGGCAAGCGCAATGGCCAAACTGCCGATACCCAGCCCCGCCACGATGGTGGTGATCGTCTGATCGCTCACGATCTGTATGATCTGGATCAGAATAAGTATAATCACCAGCAGGCGCAGCGTCTTTCGAATCACCGGTACAAACATCTTGTTCAGGCTTTCCGACTTGCGTTTATCGATGATGCTTTCGAACCAGACCGTCGGCACATCCACAACCTGCCAGACGAAATATCCTATAGCCAGCACTATCAGAATCTCCTTGGTGGTTTGCACAACCGGCTGCCAGCTCTCGGGAAACGATAGGATCGCAAAACCGACTGCCAGGCCGAACCCAACCAACAGCACCGTCACGGAATTTGCAAGTGCGGTTAAAAAACTTGCATACACCGGATTGTCGATGATCATATGCTTACGCGAAATCCGGTTGATAATTCTCTTGATGAGTTTGCCGATAAAGAAAAGGACAATTACTGCCACCAGAAAAATCAGGTAGCGGTGCATATCGGGGTATTGCCCAATGCTTTCAATCCATGTATTTATTTTTTCCATATTCCATATTGTTTATTTCTACACCGAAATGAGGCATTTTCCAATGAAATTCCAAATATGCCATTTTTTCTAACTGCTCATAACAAGCTTAACAATTATTTGTTTGTCATCTGCTGATGAAATACTTCCACACAACCGGCAATAGTATTGATATTTTTTCACTACTTCCATCCCGGAAAAATATTTCCGAGGCCTTCCACCATAAACTGAACGGCAATGGCCGTAACCAGCACGCCAAAAAGCCTGGTCATGATATCGAAGATGATCGGGTCGATCCGTCGTTCCAAAATCCTCGAAAAATAGAATGCCATCATCAGGAGCAGCATCACGCC
Organism: Bacteroidales bacterium; assembly: GCA_046542305.1. Classification (GTDB taxonomy): domain Bacteria; phylum Bacteroidota; class Bacteroidia; order Bacteroidales; family 4484-276; genus JBKHBQ01. The sequence goes on along the minus strand of JBKHBQ010000170.1, from coordinate 1,845 downwards.
GGTCATGATGGCTGAAAGAATGACGTATTCAGTTGTAGATTCCGCATCGGCTCCAAACAAAAGCACGGTGGTTAGCGAACCCGGACCTGATAACATCGGGATACCCAGCGGAACCACAATTTTCCTGAACCGGCTCTTGGCTACCTGAAAGGTTGATGCATCCTCATCTTCTTCAAGCCTGTCACGTCTGGCGGTATCACCATTTACCATCGAAAAGCCGGTAAAGAGCAGCAATAATCCCCCTGCCACTTTAAACACCTGCAGGTCGATCGAGAAGAATTCCAGGATATTTTCGCCGCCGATCAAAAACATAAGCAAAATCACAATTGCCATCAGGGTCAGCATCACAGCGATTTCGCGACGGGTTTTTGTATACAGGTCGCTGGTAAGTTGGGTCCATATGGGGATGATTCCCAGCGGATTGACGATGGCCAGCATGGCCACGGCAAAATTGAGGTACTCATTAAAATTCATACAAAACTAATTGTAGTAAAATGGAAATGGCTGCGCAAGGAGTGTGCCGTTAGGCGAAAAAGTAAAAGGTGGAAGTTAGAGACAAGATTTCCGAGACAGAAGGCCGAAAAGAATTTCTACCGTGATTCGTCCATTTTCAGGTTGATTTCATTCCGGATGGCTTCCAGTTCCTGAATGAGCGGTTTGAGATTCCAGATAAAGGTGGAATTGTTCCAGAACCGGCGGATTTCATCTTCAGGTTCGGAATGTTGTGCGCGGATGCTTCTGAAATGATCGCGCAGGCGGAGAAATTCTTCGTTTAGCTCCGGATACTCCTGGGGCCGGGCGCGGGTGTTCAACGCCTGAATCAGGGCGTTAAAGGCGCCGGTGACTTTTTCAGCAAATTCCTGAAGATCGCTGTTCAGTTCCTGAAAATGATCACCGAAACTGCATGTTCTCGAGGAAATATCGAGCGCGTGCAGGGTATTGAGCAGGCGGTAAAGCAGATTGCGGATCTCCAGCCCGTGGTTGATCACCCGCTGTTGCAGCACTTCGTTCTTTACGGCATCGATCACCTCATCGAGTTTGAGCAGGGATTGTTCAACGTCAGCTTTGCCATTCCGCAGAACACGTTTTTCATCCTTCAGCATGATGCCTGCCATGATCCTCCCAAAGTATCCTTTCTGCACTTGCAGCACATGCGCCAGCGCACCGGCGAAGTTGTTTCTGGCGCGTTCGGGCCAAAGCAGAAAACTGACGAAGATCACCAGCAAAACAATGGCCGCAGTATATGCTATCCGCATCCACGCCAGGCTGTCGCCTCCGGGATAAACCATCGTGAACAATCCGACGATCATAAACGTAAGCGCCACCACCATGTACACAAACCGGTCGAGGTTGGTAAACCAGATCATCAGAAAAAGACTGACCAGCAGGGCGGCTAAAAACAGCGGATGCCCCGCCGGAACCAGCATCAAAAAACCAAAGGCCGTCAAACTGCCTGCAATGGTGCCGATGAGCCGGTCGCGGCCCGCCTTGATGGAAATGCCCAGGTTCGGCCTGATGAGCAGCACGGCAAAGAGCACCAGCCAGTATCCGAACTCAGGCTCCACAAACACCGAATAGGCCATGGTGGCGCCGATGATCAGCGACGATCGCACACCCAGCCTGAAAGCCGTGTGGCCAAAACCAAGCGCAGATACAGAATCACGGAGCCCCTGAAAAAAGGTCCTGAATATTTCCCCGGCCGAAAACCGATCCTTTTCCAGGCCGCCCGTAGCATCGGCATCAGAAACCTCTTCCCTGCCCGCTTCAGCACGCAGCAAAGCCTGCAGCGCTTTCATGGCGTTGAACACGGCCACGGGCGACAGCGACATCGCGTGGATCGGCAGA
>JBKHBQ010000169.1:0-8748 GCA_046542305.1 Bacteroidales bacterium | reverse complement strand
AAAAAACCGTGTATCCGCTGTTGATGTCCGATGTCCGAGGTTTGATGTTTGATGTTTGATGTTTCTGATTGGTGCAACTGCGCATCGTTGTGGCGGTTTTGATTTAATCCAAAAACCATAACGATTTACGATTGAAGATTAACCCTGCCTGACTGCATCTGGCAGGCAGGGATTACGAATAACGAATAGCCATTAACGAATAACGATTGAAGGTTAACGATTAACGATTGAAGGTTAACGATTAACGATTGAAGATTAACGAATTTAGATTTTAGATGGACTGGCAAAACGGTGAACTCTGTTCAGGATAGGGCATTAACCAACATCTAAAACCGCCAATCGTTAATCGTTAATCTGAAATCCTAAAACAGATCATTGCTACCCGCGTAAAAAAAAACATCAGAAAGGATTTACGATTGAAGATTAACGAATTTAGAATTTAGATGGACTGTCAAGTCAATTCTGTTCAGGATAGGGCATTAAACCAACATCTAAAGTCGCCAATCGTTAATCGTTAATCTGAAATCCTGAAACAGACCATTGCTACCCGCGTCAAAAAAAACATCAGAAAGATTTACGATTGAAGATTTACGATTTTAGAATTTAGATGGACTGGTAAAACGGTATACTCTGTTCAGAATAGGGCATTAACCAACATCTAATAAATCGCCAATCGTTAATTGTTAATCTGAAATCCTATAACAGATCATTGCTACCCGCGTAAAAAAAAAGGATGTAGTTTTAAACCACATCCCTTTTCTTATCCATGCAATCGTGTTATTTCACAATCGTAAGTTCTTCGATCAGGTTGGTAGCGCCTGCAAATTTGTCGATCACGAAAAGCACGTAGCGGATATCCACGTTGATGGTACGCTGAAGTTCGGGCTCGAAGGCGATGTCGCCGCTCATGGCTTCCCAGTTACCGTCGAAGGCAATGCCGATGAGTTCGCCACGGCCGTTCATCACCGGACTTCCGGAGTTGCCGCCGGTAATGTCGTTGGTCGAGAGGAAGCAGGTGATAAGCTTTCCGTCCTGTCCGTACTGGCCATAATCTTTAGCTTCATACAGTTCCTTAAGTTTAGCAGGTACAATAAATTCAGGGTCATCCGGATCTTCTTTTTCCATTACGCCGGAAAGATGCGTAATGTAATCATAATGTACCGCATCGGCGGGATAGTAATCTTCAATGGTTCCATAGGTGAAACGCAGCGTTGAGTTGGCGTTGGGATAGAATTTTTTGTCAGGACTCATCAGGCGCAGCGCCTCAATAAACAGGCGCATACCCTGATCCACCTGTTCCTGTCCCTGTGCAACAGCCGCCTGGTGCGACATCAGGCTCGACATAAAGGCATTCAGCAACCTGAAACCCGGATCGTTTTCAAGCTTTTTCTGTTTAGGCTTATCAAGGAATTTCATCATTTGATCCTCGTTGGCAAACATCGACTCTTCAAAAAGATTGTTCACATAATTGTGAATATCGCCTTTGTATTTCTTGTTGATGGTTTCAAACACATCATCCAGTTCGTTTTGCAGGCCATTGTCGCGATAAAGCACCAGCAGCGCGGCCATCATATCCTTATCGAGTTCGTAATCGTAATCGTCAAAAAATGAGGCTGCATCATCCTTCAGGGCCTTGGTGGATTCTTCGATGGCCACCTCGTTTTCCTTTTTATCCTCGAGCATGGTGTTGAGTTGCATCACCTGCCGGGCCATGTTCAGCAGATCGATATTTCCCGATCCAATGGCTGCATAATAGAAGGGAACCACCGCATCGTCCATGGTATTGTAACCTTCTTCGATGGTGGAAAGCACCTGGCCGTAACGCGCTTCGGCCTGTGCATCCTTCGCGATCCAGTTTCTGAAATCCTGTTCAATTTTTTCCTTTTCGGCTTTTACGTTCAAATCCTTCAGGCCCTTGGTCTGCCCGATGAAATACTTCCAGGTGTTGGCCATTCCGGCGTATTCCGATGCATATTTGATCCTGATCTTGTCATCGGCGTCCATGTAAACCTTCATCACGTCGAGTGCCGTACCGAAAACCTCCACAATGGTGGGATTAAAATTCTCGAGTGAATATTCGATGCCATAGGAAGTAAGGTACCGCTGGGTGCTTCCTGGGAAGCCCCAGATCATTGCGTAATCACCTTCTTCGTATCCTTTGAGCGAGATGGGCAGGTGGTGGCGCGGCTTGAGGGGAACATTTTCTTCGGCATATTCTGCCGGCGATCCATCCGGTGCAGCGTATATCCTGAAAATGCTGAAGTCGCCGGTATGGCGCGGCCACATCCAGTTGTCGGTATCGCCGCCGAATTTTCCGATGGATGAAGGAGGAGCACCTACCAGGCGCACATCCTTGAAAGTTTCGTATACAAGCATGTAATATTCGTTTCCGGCGTAAAAGCTTTTTACCACCACATCGTATTTTCCGTCTTCAGAGGCTTCTTCTTTAATATCTTTGGTAATCTCACGCACTTTGGCATTGCGTTCCTCGCCGGTCATTTCATCGGTAAGCTGTGCCATCACCGTTTCGGTAAGATCTTCCATGCGCACCAGGAAAGAAGCGGTAAGCCCCGGATTGGGCAGTTCTTCTTCTTTGCTCATAGCCCAAAAGCCTTCGGTAAGGTAATCGTGTTCGATGGTACTGTGATTCTGGATGATGTCGTACCCACAGTGATGGTTGGTGAACATCAGTCCCTGATCTGAAACGATTTCGCCGGTACAGAAATAACCTCCCGGGGCGCTGCCGCTGGCCAGGCCTACCACAGCGTCTTTCAGGCTGGAATTATTGATGCTGTAAAGCTCCTCAGGGGTAAGTTGCAGGCCCATTTCCTGGATGTCGGTCCAGTTAAGCCTCTCCACAAACATGGGAAGCCACATTCCTTCATCGGGTCGCGGAGACGCCGAAAAAGAATTCAGGCCAATAATCATGGCCGCTAAAACGGTTAAAATAACATGTTTCATCATCAAATAAATTTATTGTAAGTTACTGATTTATGATCACTCAAAATTCGCCTGTTGATCCAATACTATACCAAACGATTAAGGTGCTGATACATTTTTATCTATGCAAATCCCAATTTTGGAAAACGGACAGAATTGTGCGATAACCAACACCTGATGTTCAATTGCGAACGAATTCAGTTTTCATTTTTGCCGCAAATGTAAAGATATTCTTCTTACAACCGGATAACCAGCCCGGGATTGTGACCATTATCGCGCTGGTGCGGATATCCACGGGGGTTGCTGAAAATTCGGGTTTGCCCGATGCGATAGTCCACCGGCATGTGCATATGCCCGTGGATCCATAACTCAGGCTGGTATTCGAGGATCAGTTTTTCGAGGTTTGAAGCATAGGCAGGATTGATGGGACTGGTTTTAAGATGCTCAGGCACTGATCTCCTGCTGGGCGAATGGTGGGTAACGACCACTGTTCTGCGGTCGTTTAGCTGAAGCTGCTTTTCGAGCCAGTAAACCGAGCTTCGATGGATTGCCACCGTATCGGCAGGACGCAATTTTGAATGTGAAGGGCTTTTGGTGATCAGGCGGTAATCGTTCATGAATCCGGCAGCCGCCATTTCAGAAACCGTGGCATTGCCGTCGAGCATGAAATCGGTCCAGAGCGTGCAGCCGAGAAACCTGATGCCCCCGAGTTCAAGGCTGTCGTTCTCGAGCACATAAACGTGGGTACCTTCGGCAGCCGCTTTCAGTTGCTGCACCAGTTTGGGATGGCTGTGCCTGTAAAATTCATGATTTCCCACGATATAGATCACCGGCGTGCTGTCAAAGCGATCGAGCGCCCACTCCAGGCCTTTTGTACCGGGAGCCGTATCGCCGGCCAGAATAATAAGATCGGCACCTGAATCGGGCAGGTGGTATTCTTCAAATTCAAGATGTATATCGCTAACGATCTGTAAATTCATTTTTTCCTGTTTTTCAGTGCTGCAAATTCGCGCCTCAGCAATCCGTAACTCAGGATGTTAAAATATTTCCCGTTGTAGTACCTTGCCTCGCGAAGCAGGCCTTCATTCACGAAGCCCAGATTTTCAACAAGCCTGAGGGCGGGTTTGTTGTATTCGATCACTTCGGCTTCCAGGCGGTGGAGGTTGAGGTGATCGAAAGCATGTGTGACTAATGCCTGCATGGCTTCAAATCCCATGCCCCTGCCCTGCCATTGGGGATCGAGAAACAATCCCACTTCGGCCCTCCGGTTGAACCACCGGATGGATTTCAGTTCGGCAAACCCGATCAACGTATCCTCATGGTAAATTGTAAATTCCAAGGCGTGGGGCATGCCCTCGGGATAAGTCCATTTCTCGGTGAGAAATTTTGCAACTTCAGGTTTACATGCCAAATCCCTCAGTGTCACATCCGAATCTTTGCTCAAAACCATTTCCAGATTACCGCTTTTTATGATCATAATCAACGATTTTTTACAAAGTTAGTATAATCAGCAGGCTGCATTAATGGAATAATAAGGTGAATCAAGCAGGTAAATCTGCATTATTCATTAATTTTGTAGATAAAAAACGATGAAAAAGAATCTACCATCACACTATCTGCACGTAAAAGAATCTCATCCCGGGTTTATAAAAGCTGTTGAGGAATTGGGTGAGGCAGCAAAAAACGCCGGTCCGCTGGATAAAAAAACGGCTCACCTGTTGCAACTGGCAGCCGCGGTAGCCAATAAGAACGAAGGAGCGGTACACAGCCACACCCGGCAGTTGCTGCAAATGGAGGTGAGCGCCGAAGAAATCCGTCATGCGATTATCCTGCTAACCAGCACGATTGGTTTTCCTACCGTGATGGCAGGATTAACCTGGGCCAATGATATCATCGAAAAATAAATGGCAGGTGAAAACAGCAAACCCTTCTTCAGTTCAATTTCATGAAATCATCAGGGAACTTCCCGAAGCCGATATTCCGTTTCCGGGTGTGAAAGGCTGGATTTCTCAAGGTCCGGCACACCAGGTTGCTTTTCTGGAGATCGAGCCCATTGGCCGGGTGCCCCAGCACAGCCATGGCGCCCAATGGGGCATTGTGGTGGAGGGCGAAATGGAACTGACCATAGGCGGCCATACACAAACCTTCACCAAAGGCGACAGCTATTTCATCCCTGCCGGCGTGAAGCATTCGGCCAATTTCAGGACAAAAACCCTGGCCATCGATTTCTTTGCCGAAAGCGAGCGGTATCCGTTAAAAAAATAGGTTACTGTTTTGCACCGGTATTCAGCCAGTGGAAGGCATCCTGCTTGGATGAAAACTCACGGATGTGCACCGGTATGGCATGCTGTTCGAGGCTTTCGCGGAGAAGATAACTAAAGTTTAACTGCTCCATGGTTTTGGTCAGAATCGCTATGGATTTATTGGCCAGAATTTCCTGGTTGCGAAGGATAAGCTGTACAAAACGCTTTATCATTTTCCTGGTTGCCCGCATCTTCATCTTTCTGAAATCCATCACGATTCCTTTAATGCTGAAATAATCGGTTTTTTGCAACTGGCTTTGTTTCAAGGAAAAGTATTCCTTTTCATTTACCTTACCCGAATATTCCTCGAGCAGGTAAGCATCTCCAAACACATTGTATGTAATCATAACTCCTCAATTTTAATGAATCACATTAAAAAAAAGTATAGAGCTTACATATAGCCGGATTTTATGAATGACTCCTTTTCGCACTGCCGGCTCCGGCAGCAAAACCGCACCGGTATTGCCGCCGAAACTGAGGTAGTAACGGGAAAAACGAATGGAAAGTCTGCTGCAAATGATTAAAATTTCTTAACGGTAGTGTGCATCCGGTAAACTGCGAGTAGGATTGTCGGGGCGGGATAATTTTTATATTTTTGACATTTCAACAACAATGCGGATATGGAAGAAAGTTCAATGACCAGAAATGTACTTTTAAATATTGGTAAAATCATCCTGACATCAATTGTATTTGCATTCGGGCTGGTGGCATCGCGTATGGTGCTCGAATCTTTCGGAATATCCGCACCGCGGTTGCCTGCACAAGCTGACGAATCTACCGCTGCGTGGTATCTTCCCGTAGGCAGCCTGCTGGTGTCAGCAGGCTTTTATCCGCTCGTACGAACGACCGCAGCCGGTGTATGGGAAAGGTTTGCATACCTTTTCTTTTTCATTTTTACGGGATTCGCCGTCGGCGTCACCATCGAAAGCTCTATTTATTCCAGTGTAGCGGGTTACCCGCTGATGATTGTGGTGCTTTTTGCGCCGGTATTTCTTTATACCATCACCGCTGTACTGCTTACCCATCGCGATCGGGTGCAGCGCCACCGCCCCTTCGGCATAAAAAATTATTTTAGAAACAAAACCAGGGCATACTGGCTGTGGAGAATGCTTTTGGCAATCCTTGCTTTTCCGGTGGTTTATTTTCTTTTCGGCTTAATCGTATCACCCATCGTAACGCCATATTACCAAACCCTGGTGGATGGATTTCGCCTTCCTGAACCTGGAATCATCATCGCTGTGCAATTTTTCAGGAGCACAATCTTTTTGCTTGTCACCCTTCCGGTGCTGATCTATTGGGCAGGCAGCAAGGGGCAACTGATCGCCGCCCTGGGTTTTGCTCATTTTGTGATGGTTTTTGGCTATGATATCGTGCTGGCCATTCAAATGCCGGCGGAAATTGCAGGAATTCATGGAATGAAAATCCTGCTGGATTCGTTTGTTTATGCATGGGTGTTTGTGGGACTGCTTTGGAATCGATAAAAAATTTTTATCAATAGAAAAACAGATATCCCATCAATATCGCCGCAATAATCCCCGCAAAATCGGCAATCAGGCCGCATACCACAGCATAGCGTGTTTTTCTGATCGCCACCGACCCAAAATACACTGCCAGCACGTAAAAGGTGGTTTCGGTTGAACCCTGGATGACCGAGGCAATTCTTCCGACGAAAGAATCGGCGCCGTAAGCATTCATGGTATCCAGCATCATGCCGCGGGCGCCGGAACCGCTTAAGGGTTTCATCAACGCGGTAGGCAGCGCCGGCACGAAATCGGTGTTCACGCCGATGGCCGCAAACATCCACCCAATGCCCTCCACCAGAAACTCCAGCGCTCCTGAGGTTCTGAACAATCCGATGGCCACTAAAATGGCAACCAGGTAAGGAATAATCTTTATGGCAATTTTGAAACCGTCCTTTGCGCCTTCAATAAAGGTTTCGTACACATTTACCCTCCGGTAAACGGCCAGGGCGATAAAGGAAATTATGATAAAAAACAGCACGAAATTCCCGGCCACCGACGACACCACACTGACCTGCTCCTGCGGGATCACCGAAAAATACCAGATGATGGCGGCCACAAAAAGCGTGAATCCGCCAAGGTAAGCAATCACGACACGGTTGAGCAGGTTTAGCTTTTGATAAAATGAAACTGCAATAATGCCTGCCAGTGTGGAAAAAAAAGTGGCCAGCAGAATAGGGATGAAAATATCGGAAGGATTTGCCGCTCCCATTTGCGCCCTGTACACCATGATGCTGATGGGAATGATGGTAAGCCCTGAGGTATTCAGCACCAGAAACATGATCATGGCGTTGGAGGCCGTATCTTTATTTTTGTTGATGTTCTGAAGCTGGTCCATGGCTTTTAATCCCAGCGGGGTTGCAGCATTGTCGAGCCCGAGCATGTTGGCGGCGATATTCATCAGGATGGCGCCGGTAGCAGGATGATCTTTGGGAATTTCAGGAAACAGCTTCCTGAAAAGCGGCCCCACGGCACGGGCCATAATGCGCACCACACCACCTTCCTCGCCCACCTTCATCAGGCCGAGCCAGAGCGTCATCACCCCGGTAAGTCCCAGAGAGATCTCGAAGCCCAGTTTGGCATTATCGAAGGTGCTGTTGATCAACGCCGGAAAGATTTCGGCATCACCGAAAAACACCAGCCGAACCAACGCCACCACAAAAGCAATCAGAAAAAATGCAATCCAGATGTAGTTTAGAACCATGGGTTAAAAGCACAAAACTTAAAACAATCTCAAAAACGCAAAACAATCTCAAAGCTCAAAACTCAAAACACAAAAGCCCTACTGCTTCTCGCAAAACGAACCCCGAGCAATCCACAATATTCTCGACTCCCAGGTGTAGAGTCCGTTCTTAATCCAGGGATCGTATTTCAGAAACTTTTCCAACTCTTCTTCATTGGCTTTATGCATCACGATCAGTCCGCCCCGACGCGGCAAAAATGTCCCCGCCGCAATTATCCGCCTATCGATGATATGCTGATACACATAGCTGTAGTGTCGCTTATTCAACCGCTCAAGTTTTTTACCCTCGGGAAGATCTTCAGCATTAGCTACAGGCTTGTAAGATATGAACAGATATTCGGCCATTTCATATTCCTCTCCCACTGGACATACACTACCCACGGACAACTTCAGCGGAGAAACATCCACCCGGAACCGGTTGGCGCTAATCGCGGGATCGCTTTGCAGCAACTGCGCTACCTCCTGCTTTGTTTTGGCTGACATGATGAACAAACCGCCCCCGCCATGGAACGGCCCGGCTGCTTTCATATAGCCTTCCTCTGCCAGGCGGCTGATATTTTCCAGATGACCCTGCTGCAGGCTGTCGACTTGTTTTTTTGGAAGTTCCTCACGGTCGGGATTGGTATTGAGCATGACGAAAAACAAGGTTTCCGGTTGTTGAGCCAAAACACTCATCCCCAGATATAGAAAGATGGCTACAAAAAAAATCTTTTTCATATATAATGATTATCGTGCCGGAACA
>JBKHBQ010000168.1:0-8748 GCA_046542305.1 Bacteroidales bacterium | reverse complement strand
TCTTTTCTTTGTTGATATCCTGAGTTGGAATGTGCCAAAAGCGTCACCGCAGCATATTCGCGGGCTGTAATATGCCCCAGAACCAGCAGCAGGGGCAGCAGCAGTCCGTTGTGGTGGTTTTCCGAAAAAATGCATGCCGCGGCCTGCTGTACCGCATTCATCTGCTGATAAACCCGTGCGATCTGTCTTTCATATTCTTTTGAATGTTGGTCCTGAGGATCGGAATCAGGCTCTTCCCTTCCGTTCAAAAATTCCCTTAATCCTTCCGCCGACATCGAGATTCCCCAGAATATCAGGTTCATCATCACAGGGTTTTCTTCAAGATAATTCAGAATTTGAGGCAGCGGAGCGGTGCCGGGAGTTTTGTTTTTTAACTTGCTGTTGATCAAAAAATCAGTTTGAAGGACTTCTTCAATTTTGCTTTCAAACGGATCATGCCCGTTTTCTTTTTTATCCCTCAGGTACGAGAAAATGCCATAGGCATCAGTCAGGTAATTCCCCGGCGGTTGATTCAGGCTCAGATCCATCATTAAATAGCGGAGCAGCCGTGCATCGCGATGTGCCACCTCGTTTCCGCCGGGTGTCAGCAACGGGGCATCATCATAATACACTACAAAATCCTCGTCGCGCATCACCAGATCGAGCCGGCCAGGGTTAAAATCCAAAAGCTTAGCCGCTTTCATTCGTATCGATTTTTCGTATTATTTTTGTCAAAAATAGTCTTATTGACCATCAAAAGCTTATCATCATGAAAAAAATTACACTATTGTTGCTGATCATAGCCATGATTTATGCAGGCTGCGATTTTTCAGCAGAGCAGGAGGAAAAGGAACAAACCGGTCAGCCGCCTGTCAGTCATGTGGAACATCCTGACTGGTCGAAAAATGCCAACATTTATGAGGTCAACCTCCGGCAGTACACCGAGCAAGGAACCATTAAGGCATTCATGAAGCAGCATCTTCCCAGGCTCAAGAACATGGGGGTGGATATCCTCTGGTTTATGCCAATCCATCCCATTGGTGAAGAAAACCGCAAGGGCTCCTTGGGCAGTTATTATTCAGTGAAGGATTTTACCGCTGTAAACCCTGAATTTGGTACCCTGGCTGACTTTAAGGCAATGGTAAATCTGGCACACGAACTGGATATGAAGGTGATCCTGGACTGGGTGGCGAACCATACGGCATGGGACCACGCCTGGGTAACCGAGCATCCCGGGTGGTACGACAAAGATACCACCGGCAGTATGTATGCACCCCACGGATGGAGCGATGTGGTGCAACTGGATTACGACAATCAGGCGCTGCGCCGGGCCATGATCGGCGAGATGGAGTTTTGGGTGCGTGAGGCAGACATTGACGGATATCGTTGTGATGTGGCCGGTATGGTCCCCACAGACTTCTGGGATTCGGCGCGTGTGGCCCTCGACAGGATAAAACCCGTGTTTATGCTGGCGGAAGCCGAGGAGGAGGAACTGCTTATCCACGCCTTCGATATGGATTACGGATGGCATTTTCATCACCTGAGTAATGAGATGGGTGCAGGAGACACGTCTGCAAAAGTGGTCCCCGCTTATTTCGATAAACTTGAACATACCTTCCCGGTCGGTTCTTACAAAATGAATTTTACCTCAAACCATGACGAAAATACATGGAACGGTACCGTGTTCGAACGCTATGGCGAGGGTTATCAAACCTTTGCCGTGCTGATGGCTACCGTACCTGGTATGCCGCTGATCTATACAGGTCAGGAAGCGGCAAACCGCGACCGTCTTGAATTTTTCGAAAAAGATATTGTCGACTGGAAAGATTATCCGCTGGAAAGCTTTTACCGTTCCCTGCTGAATTTGAAAAAACGAAACAAAGCCTTGTGGAACGGCGAATACGGTGGCCATTATCAGCAGATACAAAATAATAATGCAGAAAAAGTGTTGACTTTCATTCGCGAAAAAGAAGGTCAGTCGGTTTTGGTCATCCTCAATCTTTCTGGTGATAACATCGAGGTGCAAATGACCGGAAATAATTTTGCCGGTGAATACATCGATGTGTTCAATGATAGCGAAGTGACTTTTATGGAAAATCATCAGTTAAAGCTGAACCCCTGGGAGTACAGGGTGTATGAAAAGTAATTGAACGCAATTCACATTTAAGCCTGTCAGGTCTCCGGGTCTGACAGGTTTTTTTAACCCGTTATCATGATGATCAGAAATTTGTTTTCCATCGCGTTTTGCCTGATGATCCCGTTATTTGCGGTTTCACAACCTGCCCTGAACAACAGCCTCGGGGATTTGCGCGAGGTGGACATCGAGCACAAGCGGCAGACCTTCATTTTCGAAACCACCAACGGCACCGCACGGGTCACAATCTTTACACCCAATATTTTCAGGATCAGGATTGCAAAGGAATTCGGTCCTGATTTTTCCTATGCCGTGACCGGGGAGGTGGTTCGTGGGAACTTCGATTATGGCGAGGATGATCAAACCTTCACCATCAGCACCGATTCACTGATCCTGGAGGTGAATAAAAATCCGGTACGGTTTACATTCCTCACAAAGGACCGCCGGGTGATCAGTCGCGACGATCCGGCATTCGGCACGTCATGGATCGGGACGGAGGTTTCCACGTACAAGGTGCTGCAGGACGGCGAGAAATTTATCGGGCTGGGGGAGAAGACCGGCAACCTTGATCGCCGGGGCGAAGCCTATGTGAACTGGAACACCGACAATCCGCGCTATGGCCCGTACTCCGATCCCATGTACGCTTCCATTCCTTTTTATATCGGACTGCACCATGAGCTGTGCTACGGCATTTTTCTGGATAACTCCTACCGCACCGTCTTCAATTTCGGGGCATCCAACGACCGGATGTCTTACTTTTCTGCCGACGATGGCGAGATGGATTATTATTTTATCCGGCACAAAAACATCGCGGATATCCTCAAATCGTATACGTGGCTTACCGGCAGAATGGAACTGCCGCCGCTTTGGGCGCTGGGCTATCAGCAAAGCCGATGGAGCTACACGCCCGACAGCCAGGTGCTGAATATCGCCCGTACCTTTCGCGAAAAGAAGATTCCCGCCGACGTGATCTACCTCGACATCGACTACATGGATGATTACAAGATCTTCACCTGGCATCCTCAGAGTTTTCCCCATCCCGAACGGCTGATCAGCGACCTGAAAGACCTGGATTTTCATACCGCCGTTATTGTCGATCCCGGCATTAAGGTGGAGGAAGGTTATCCGGCTTATGACGAAGGACTGGCCTACAATCACTTTGTGAAATACCCCGACGGACAGCCGTGGACGGCGCAGGTGTGGCCGGGCTGGTGCCATTTCCCCGATTTCACCCGCCCGGAAACGCGGCTATGGTGGGGCGAGAAATTTAAGGGCTACGTCGATCTGGGCATCGACGGATTCTGGAACGACATGAACGAGATCGCCACCTGGGGCCAGCAGCCGCCCCACCTCATCGGATTCGACTGGGATGGCCACCACACCACCTACCGGCAGGCCAAAAATGTATACGGTATGGAAATGGCCCGCAGCACTTTCGAAGGGGTAAAAAAGCTGATGAACGGCCGCCGCCCGCTGGTGATCACCCGCGCCGGTTTTGCCGGACTGCAGCGGTACACCTCCATCTGGACCGGCGACAATCAGGCCACCGACGAACATATGCTGCTGGGCGTAAGGCTGGTGAACAGCCTCGGACTTTCCGGCGTTTCCTTTTCCGGCTCTGATGTGGGCGGCTTTGGCGGCAACCCCTCGCCCGAACTGTTTGCACGCTGGGTACAGATCGGTGCCTTTACGCCCTTTTTTCGAGGGCATACGGCTATCAACACCAAAAGCGCCGAACCCTGGGCTTTCGGCGAATGGGCCGAACGGGTCAGCCGCAACTACATCAGCCTGCGATACCGCCTGCTGCCCTACGTGTATGTCGGAATGCAGGAGTCTGCCCAATCGGGTATGCCGATGAACCGCAGCCTGGCCATCGACTATACCGGCGACGAAAAAGTGTTCTGGCGAATTTATCAGAATCAGTATCTTTTTGGTCCTGCCATGCTGGTGATCCCCGTTGAAAGCGACCGCCACATCACCACAGCTTACCTGCCCGAAGGCGAATGGTACGATTTCTATTCGGATGCGCATTTCAGCGGACGGCAGGAACTGATGACCGAAAGTCCCGGCGACCTGCTGCCTGTGTTCGTCAGGGGCGGAAGCATGATTCCCATGCAATCGGTGGTGCAGAGCACGGCCGAAAAACCCCCGGACACGCTTGAGGTGCACCTCTACAAAAGCAACGGCAGCAACGATCTGGAACGGGAATATTACGAAGACGACGGCCACACCTATGGCTACCGCGATGGCGAATATTTCCTGCGCAAAATGATCTATAAGCCTGCCATCAACGAAATGGAATTCCGCCCGGCGGAAGGAAGCTTCAATAGCAGGTTCAGCCATATCCGGCTCGTGTTCCATGGCTTCGGCGACCTGGGGCAGATCGTGAAGTTCGAAGGCAAACCCCGGAAGATCCACCCGCTGAAAATGAATTTCAAAACCGCAGCCGAACAGCCCCGCGATGGAGATGCGGCCACCATCACCTGCCCCACGATCATTTTCCCCAATCAGCAGGAGGGGATGATTGTGAGTTGGTAGAAGAGGAAGAGGGAAAAAGAGAAAAAGGGAAAAAAGTAAAAAAGAAAATAGAAAATAGACTAAAAGTATTGATAAGTATTATCATTGCCGTTCGGCGAAGCACCCGCCTTGCTGAAGCAACCGCGAGGCAGGTCCGCTTCGCTGAGTTATCTCTGCAGTATTCACTGCGGTGACTATATCCGAAAAAGCTGGCACAATTTAAAAAATCAAGATGAAAGAATAAAATCCACCGCAGCCCGGGCATGAATGCCGGTGGTATCGAAAAGAGGCACGTCGGTGTCGCCGGGTTTAATCAGCAGCGGGATCTCGGTGCAGCCCAGCACGATGCCCTGTGCGCCCTCTTGTGTTAATGCGGCGATGATGTGGAGAAACCGGCTTTTTGTTTCGGGCAGGAATTTGTTGTGCAGCAGTTCGCCAAGGATGGCGTTGTGGATATATTCCCTGTCGGGCTTTTCCGGTACCATCATATTGATGCCTGCATCGCGGAGTTTGTCGCGGTAGAAATCCATTTCCATGGTATAGCGGGTGCCCAGTAGAGCTACGCGGTCCAAACTCCGGGATTTGATGTTCGCTGCGGTGGCGTTGCCGATGTGGATGAGCGGCAGCGGACTTTCCTCTTCCAGCCGGGCGGCAAACATATGGCTGGTGTTGGCGCAAAGCATCAGCCCGTCGGCGCCGCCAAGCCGCAATCTTTCGGCGGCTTGGCGGATCAGCGCATATACCGCGTCGGGGTTTTTTTGAAGACCGAGCCGGTCGATCTCCCCGAAATTCAACGAATACAGGATGCAGCGTGCCGCCTCCAGGCCGCCCAGCCGCCAGTTCACTTCCTCGTTGATGAGCTTGTAATACTCCATGCTCGACACCCAGCCGGTGCCTCCGATCATGCCAATGGTTTTCATATAAATTTTTTTTGCCGAAGATAAGGAGATTCGTTGAGAGAAAGTAAAAACGGAGGAAAGTCAACCTTCTTCGCTCTGCGCTCTGCGCAACACGGGCTCTTCACGATGCCATCAGCCGCCTTTCCGTCACCCCGTCATGCTGATTTTTTTCAGCGCACCGGGATTGAGGATTTCGAATTGGTTGCCGTTTTGCGCGATGATGCCGCTGCTGCGAAATTCACGCAGGGTCTTTAGCACACTGTCGCACGACATACCTGCCAGGGCGCCCAATTCCCTGCTCGAGAGGATTGATTCGAATACACGGCTGCCGAATACTTCCTCCGAGAGATAAATCAGCGCTTCTGCCATCCTGCCCGGGACGTAGCGCTGAGAAAGGTTGATCAGCCTGCTGTAGTTGATCAGCATGTTTTTACTGAAATCCCTGAAAAAATCACTGGCAAAAACCGGATTGGTATGGATCAGGCCTTTAATGGTTTCCACCTCCACAAAACATGCTTCGGTGGGCAGGTGTGCTTTCACGGTATAATGATGGCGCCGGTCGACGAACATGCCGGGTCCGCTGATAAACTGGCCCGGCTTAACAATTTTCAGGATCAGGTTTCTGTCGTCATATCCTTCGATGTAGATGCTGACCAATCCTTCGGTGACAAATATTACGTGAGAGAGATAGGCACCCTGTTTTCTTACGATTTCGCTGGGATTGAATTTCAGCCTGAAACGTTTTCGGTTAACCAATTCCAGTTCGTCTGAAGTCAGTGAATCGAAGATGGGTGATCTGCTTGCACATGAAAGGCAATTCCTTTTCATGCAATGGGTATTTATAATCTCATGCATAATCGGTTCAGGTACATGATTGTTTTTCAATACCAAAAGTACCTAAAAAATCCTGCCGCGAAATACCCTTAAGATTTTTTAAAGTCTTTTTCCGGGTTGTATATCCTGGTGCGGTTTGGTTTTATTTTCCAGGTAAAGATGTAGAATGCCGAAGGAGGGGAAGTCAATATTCTGATCGAAGGATATTCTGGAGCGTCCGTCATAGCTGGTAAGCCAATGGTTCTGCGGCAGCTTTTTCAGCCTGAGTTGCTGCGGCTCTTGCGAACAATTCATCAGCGAAACGATGATGCCCCTGTTCCACGAACGCAAAGCAAATGAGATGATGTTTTCGCTGTTGATCTCAAGAAAAGGGTCGATCGCTTCAGCTTCACTGCTCACCGGCAGCACCAGCATGGGTGCGCTGATTTCCATGCCTGCTTTTTTGGAAGCTGCAGAGCCAGACTTTTCTTCAAAACGGATTTCGTAGGTAAAAACCGTACGGCCTTCCTGAGGGGAGTTAAAGTTGTTTTCCCGGTAATTGTTCATCACGTAAGAAAAGAAAGTTGTAGTAGGTTTGCTACGATCGCGATAGCCCGTCACGGTTGCATCGTTTAAGGGCGAACTTATTTCGATAAGCGGGGCGTCGGCGGCGGTCCAGATAATATCGGTTTCATCGCTTTGCAGGATCACACAATTCCGCACCGAAGCAAAATTATAATTGGCGCCAGGCAACAGATTTTTAAGCGGGTCGATCCTGGTGAAGGCAATATCATAATTCAGGCGGCCTTCCGGAAGGTGAAACGGAAAGGCAAACCGCACCGCCTCGGGATCGGTAGTTGCGGTTTTATTGACTACATTGCTGATGTGGATGCTGTTGGTTCCTTCCTTCAGGCTGATGATGGTTTGCAGGCTCCGGCATCCCGGGGCATCCATCTCAATCAGGAGTGTGTGACGGTTGGGATTGCTGACGGTTTTCAACCTCGCAAGATCCATCTCCACAGGATTTCTCCCGGCAGTGTACAGGTATTGGTTTAAGCCGAACATAGAAGCATCAACCAGATTCTGCCCCGAGTTCCCATAACTGAGCTCTGTTATGCTGCCATTTTGCGGATGAATGCTCAGGCTGATGTGTTTGCCCTGCAACTTAAACTTGCCCGATTGCTTTTGAGGGACATTTTCGGAAGACGCATTGGAGAGTAGAAATTTTTTACTGCCAAACCCCGGTATTTTTTCTGCAAAAAACATTAAACCGTTCAGGGAATCGAACCTTTGCGGCACGTTTCTCCCTTTTTCGTTGGTGATGATCTGGCCGCTATTCGTGCCCTGCGGCACAGCAACCCATTCGCTGCGCTCCCACGAACTGGTGTTGACCACCATCAGCGCTGCCGGTTTTTCTGTTCTGCCTGCCACATGCTTCTGTGCGTCTTTAATCATATTTTGGAGGGTTCCGGCAGCCGTTTGGGCGAATCCTTCTTTGGTTTCACGTTGCTGCGTTGCCAGTTCCGCTCCGCTTTCCGAAACGGAAGCGCTTCCGGTATATTCATGGTGGAGCATGATCAATTTCCAAATGTTGAAATAATTTGCACCGTCAGGTGCCGGCAGCCCGAGCATGGCGTACAGCGACTGCATCTGGCTCAGCCTCGATGCATTGGAACGGTTCAGCGCGGTTTCCCCGGCGGAAGCAGCGGCGGCGTCTTCCAGGTAGCCGGTCAGATCGCCGGAACGCGAAGGGAGCGCATCTCCGTATTTTTCCTCGAATCTTGAAAATGCCTCGCTGACGGTGGATATCCTGAGCCTGGGTGAGATGTAAGTGCTGTTCCAGTCGTTCACCAGCCGGCTCAGGTGGTGACTGGCCCAGGCGTTATCTGAACCGGCATGATAGCGAAGCATGGCGATGTCGTAAGGGTAATCCGCGTCCGTCAACTGATCGAGATAGCTGAAGATTTTATCCTCACTGAAGGATTTGCTGATTCCGGGAGCACCCGATCCGGTGTGAAACAGGGAATAATCTGTGCCGTGGACCCACATGAGCACACTGTCGGTGCCCGAGGGCGACACCCAATAGAAGGGCTTATTGTCATATTCTCCGGGTATGTTCCCAGTTCGATGCTTCGAATGAATGCCGCACGAAAAATACCTGATCCCGTATTCCGCCATCACCGGTACAAGGCCCCAGGTTATGCCGGGGATGTCGGTGGTCATAACGGATTTCGGCCGGTAGTTTTTCAAATCTTCGTTGGCCTGCATATCGAACAACCGGAACAATTCCTCTTCACTGCACAATCCGGAAAGGGTGTTGGCATACATGCCGTTCACTTCAATGCTTCCACGCATTGCTTCGCGGAATGCTTTCCGTTGTGCCGGTTTTGCATTTTTCAGATAGCT
>JBKHBQ010000167.1:0-8759 GCA_046542305.1 Bacteroidales bacterium | reverse complement strand
ATCCAACAGCACGGAAGTACATGGACACTTACGAGGGAGTGAGGAGGAGAGGAGATGGGTGATGTGTGATGTAGAATGTGTGATGTTTGATGTGTGATGTTTGTCGCTCTGCCCGCCTTACGTCGAGGTGTATTTGAAGTTTCCTGTATGGTGCAGCTTTTTTGCGTTGTGGCGGCTTTTTATAATCCGACTGTCGTGATGATTTACGAGTGAAGATTAACGATTTTTGATTTCAGATGTATGAGGAATGGTGCAATTGCCCGGCATTGTGGGAGCTTGTTTTAATCTGTATACAGCCGGTTGTCCGCACTGCAAAACCTTATTTTCTGACGGTTTGCGCGGTAACATTTTTCCCTTTTCCCATTTTCTCTTTTCCTTTTTTCCCATTGTCCCTTTTCTCTTTCCCGCCGGAATGAACAAAATCCCGGTTTTCTATCTTAAATTATCGGATCTTCAAAACAAAAAAAAACATCATGGAAACAAAGCAAATCATGCAAAAACTCCGGGAACTGCTTTTGGAGCAGGTGCCCCCGCTGAAAGTAAGAAAGGATGACGAGACCGGATTTGAAGTGGCCGGAACCAAAGAAGCCATGCAGGGCAAAAAGAAGGTGGACGGCTTTTATTTTGCAAGTCTCGAACCCAAGCCCAAAGACGTGCGTATGTATTTCTTTCCGGTGTACACTGATCCCGGCGCATTTATCATCTCTGACAAACTTCAAAAAATGCTCAAGGGGAAAAGTTGTTTCCACATTAAGGATCTGGACGAGGATCTGGTATTTGAGATTCGCGGCATGATGGCCAGGGGCGTCGCGGTTTACCTTGAAAAGGGATTGATATAAAAAGGTGTTGTACTTTCAGATGCAAAGCAACTGTCTTCTGCTTTTTAAGTATTTTTGAAAAAACATCCGTCATGATCGTAACAACCGTCACCATTTATGTAAAACCGGGACATGAGCGTGATTTCATCGAAGCTACCGTGGAAAACCACAAAGCTTCTGCGAAGGAGCCCGGCAACCTCCGGTTCGATTTTTTGCAGTCGAAGGACGAACCCACGCGCTTTCTGCTTTATGAAGCCTACGAAAGTGAATCTGCAGCCAAAGCCCATAAGCAAACAGACCATTATCTGAAATGGCGCGATACTGTGGCTGACTGGATGGCCAGACCAAGGGAAGGTGTTCCGCACCGTGTGATCGAACCCGCAAACCTCAGCAAGTGGTAATGGAAGCATTCAAAATCACTCGTATTCCTGAAATCATTTTCGGGGCAGGCAAAATTGATCTGGCTGGTAAACTGGCTGCAGGGTTTGGCAAAACCGCCATCCTGGTAACCGGAGAAGGGCACCTGAAGAGAAGCGGGGATTTCGACCGCGTTGTGAAATCGCTTCGCGAGGCAGGCCTGTACATCATCTCCATTTCTTTCCAGAACGAGCCTTCGCCTGATTTTGTAGATTCGGTGGTGATGGAGCACCGCAACAGGAACATCGGCGTAGTGGTGGCCGTGGGTGGCGGCAGCGTGGTGGATGGCGGAAAAGCCATATCTGCAATGCTGCTGCAGGAGAAACGCGTGAAAACCTACCTGGAAGGTGTGGGTACCGGCGAAGTGCATGACGGCCGCAAAATTCCGTTTATCGCTGTCCCTACCACTTCGGGTACCGGAAGCGAGGCCACCAAAAATGCCGTGTTGAGTTCGGTGAGTGAAGACGGCTTTAAGAAATCGCTGCGGCACGACAATTTCGTGCCCGACATTGCCCTGATCGATCCCGGACTGATGCTGAGTATTCCTCCCGATGTAACGGCCTCCACAGGCATGGACGCTATTGTGCAACTGCTTGAATCATACGTTTCAACGAAAGCCAATCCCATGACCGATGCGCTGGCATGGAGCGGACTGGAACATGCCGCGGCCAATTTTCCCAAGGCTTGCAGTGAGGGCGCCTCCGATGTGAATGTACGGGCAGGCATGGCCTATGCAGCCCTGATGTCGGGCATTGCGCTGGCGAATGCAGGGATGGGCGTGGTGCATGGTTTTGCTTCGGTAATCGGCGGATACTTCAGGATTCCTCATGGGGTGGTTTGTGGAACGTTGTTTGCACCTTCGGTAAAGAATACCATTGAAAATCTTTTGAGAAGTGATCCTGAATCAGTTTTCCTTGAAAAATATTCACGAGCCGGTTATTTACTGAGTGGAAAAAAAGGAAGTGATACCGAAACAGGTTGCGCATTGCTGGTAGATACACTGTATGAATGGAGCAGGGATCTGAGTATTCCCAAACTTGGAAAGTACGGCATCGAAAGTTTTCATTTCGATATGATCTTAAACGAAACCGGTCAGAAAAACAATCCCGCCCTTCTAAGCCGGAAGCAACTGAAAGCCATCCTCGAAGAGCGGTTATAGAAAAGCTTCCGGAGCATATTTCGCCGGTTTTCTTATGCATTCCTATTTAGAAACCACCTAAACAGGGCGTTCTGCTTTGTTATAAAATCCATAACCTTTATTTTTGGTGGCCTGGAAGAATGCTAACCTGCTACTTTTAATAATGATGAGCTCTCGCATTGCACTTACGCTATTTGTTTTCCTATATCTTTTATCTGCCACCGGCCGAGCTTCCAACGCCGACTCACTTAGGATGCTGGTAGCGGAACATCCTGACGATCCCAAAATCATTAACGACCTTGCCCGGGCGCTTATTCCCGACTCACTGGAAAGGGTGCGGCAGCTATCGGAGCGATCGCGCGTAATCGCATCTGCCGACAATAATTTTGAAGAGCTTGCACGGTCGCTTTATCTTACCGGCGACTCGTATTGGTATGCGCAGAATTTTATGACCGCAATAAGCTGGTACGAAAAAGCGGCATCAGCCTGGGAAAAAACCGGCAATCTGCTGGATGCCTCCATGTCGTACAACGATATGGCCTACACTTACAATCAGATTAACAGGTATGATGAGGCACTGAAATATTACAAAAAGGCCATGGATTTGCTGATCGAAATCGACGATGAGGATAATCTTCCTGCGGTGCTAATTAATATCGGGCAGGTTTACCAGGCCACCGGCATGTCCGACAGCGGCATTTATTACAATAGCTACGCTGCCGGCCTCTGCGATGTGCCGGGTCGTGAAGAGGAATTATCCGCTGCGCTCAACAACCTTGGTTTTATTTACAAAAACCAGGGTAACTTCGATAAAGCGCTTGAATATTACAACCGGTCCTATGAAATTTCAAGAAAAATGGGTCAGGAGTCATGGATGGCCATCGACCTGAACAACATCGGGAATGTATACATCTACTGGGAAAAATATGACCTGGCAAAACTGCATCAGCTGCAAGCGATTGCCATTTATAAAAAACTCGCCGACAGAGCCAGTCTTGAGGTTTCGCTGAATAACCTGGCCTACATTTATCAACAAACCGGGCAGTACGATTCGGCCATGATCCTTTTTAAGGAATCAGCCGCAATTGCCCGCGAATTGGGCAGGACAGGCAACGAAGCCGTGAGAAAGATCAACATCGGAATGCTTTATTACTATATGGGTGAGTACGATCAGGCCATCACATATGTGAAAGAAGGCCTGGAAACCAACAGGGAACTTGGCTTTAAAATATCGGTGGCCGGGGCGCTGCAAAACCTTGGGATGATCTATCTGGCAAAGGGCGACCTCGTAAATTCAAAAAACAGCCTGGATGAGGCGTTGAAGCTGGCCGGCGAATTGAATGCGGGAATCATCCTTGAAAAGATCTATGAAGGCCGAAGTAAGCTTTTCGAACGGCTCGGAAGGCATCGCGAAGCTTTGGAACAATACCGGTTGTACACTTCAATGAAAGACTCGCTTTTTTCCGAACGAAGCCAGGAAAAACTCGCCGAAATGCAGGCAAGGTACGAAACAGAAAAAAAGCAACAGCAAATTGAGCTGCTTGTAAAGGATAATCAGTTGCAGAAAACCGAGCTGCGTAAAAAACAAATCACGCTGGTTTCGCTTAGCGGCGGAATTTTCATTCTGGCACTTTCGGCC
Organism: Bacteroidales bacterium; assembly: GCA_046542305.1. GTDB lineage: Bacteria > Bacteroidota > Bacteroidia > Bacteroidales > 4484-276 > JBKHBQ01. Next base: position 4,747 of record JBKHBQ010000167.1, on the reverse strand, counting down.
ATAATAATAGGTTTGATGTACGCTCAGAAGTCGCGTGCCAACCGCAAGCTGGTCGAAAAAAACCTGGAACTGATGAAGAAGGAGGATGAAGTAAAGGAATCGCCCGGCAGCAGGCCCGGTCTGCCCGATGATGAAAAAGCCAGGATCGTTTCGGGCCTTGAAATCCTGATGAAGAAAGAAAAAGCATTCACACACAAACAACTCACACTTTCAGAACTTTCTGCCCGTCTCAATACAAACACCGCCTACCTGTCGCGGCTGATCAACGAACACTACCACATGAATTTCTCCAATTTCCTCAACGGCTACCGGGTGCGGGAGGCACAAAAAATGTTTACGGGAAATCAGCACCATGCGATGACCCTGGAGGGCATCGCCGAATCGGTCGGGTTCCAGTCGAGGTCGACCTTTAATGCTGCTTTCAAGAAAATAACTGGTGTAACACCCAGTGTTTTTATTAAAAACCTGGATCAGATTGCAGAAAAAAGCGAAATCCAAAAGTGATCGACTAACCAATAAGTTAGATGCAATAAGCTGTTCGTGATTGCCCGTATTTATAAATCAGGACAGGCCTTATTTTGATTTCCTGCATGGACGATATAGTTTCGCTGTGAAAAATTAAACGGCGTGACAAAGCATATTTTGAGTTTTTCCGGAATGATCCTGATAACGATTGCATTTTTTTGTGCGTGTTCGGATAGCATTGAAAACGATGCTGCGAAACTTGCGGGTCTGCATCATCAAAAATCCGAGCTTATCATGCAACTTTTATCGGTGTCGGATTCGACGGAGGTTGTCCGCCTGCTGGATGAATACCGTAAACTCGACCAAAAATACCAACACCTGAAATCTCATCTCGAACACAAATACGCCGACAGTTTGCAGGGCAGATTATTCAACGAGGCTTTTAAACAGGCATTAGACATAAATAAAACATATCGCTAACTAAAAATTAAACATGATGAAAAAATTTGCAATTCTCTTTCTTTGTTTCGGTTTTTTAACCGCCAACGCCACAAGCTGGCGTGTGAACAGCAACACGGCCATCGACGCCGATTTCTCAGATCTGGCTGCTGCCATTGCCGCAGCAGCCAATGGTGATACGCTTTACGTAGAAGGATCGCTATTTGATTATGGTTCGGTGACAGTTGACAAAACCCTGGTCCTGATTGGCCCCGGATACTTCCTGGATCAAAACGACTCAACCCAGGTGAATTTCAACCCTGCAGAACTTGAAAACCTGACCATTTCACAGAATGCCGTTGCCTGCGAGATTTATGGTTTGTATATCACTGGTTATGTAAAGATTAGCGCTAATGACATAATCTTTGCAAGAAATCATCACCAGCCAAACTACTCTGGAGATATCCTTAAACTTGCATATACTAATGCCACTTCCAACTGCGTAATAACGCAAAACTATCTTCTGGGCATTCATGGTTACAATTATGAGGCGCTAAACATGATAATTACCAATAATTATGTGGCTGATGAGCTGGTATTGGACAGCGATTGTTCGGGTACAATCTTCAATAATGTGGTCTTAACAAAAATCAGCGCTCACAATTCGGTGGTAAAGAATAATATCACTTATGATCATAATAATGGAGGTTATTCAGGTAATAACAGCGTTTTTGAATACAACATTGCCAACTACCAGTTTGGCACCATGCCTCCCGGGCCGGGCAATATTTCAGGCATCGATCCTGCCGACGTTTTCGTGGACTTCGACGGCACACTGGGATATAGCGAAGATGCCAAATGGCAGCTCAAGGAAGGCTCCATCGCCATCGGTTACGGCGAAAATGGGGTGGATTGTGGCTGTTTTGGCGGCACATCTCCTTACGTGCTCTCCGGCCTCCCCGCCATACCGCACATCTATGAAGCCATTGTGCCCACATCGGGCTCGGCAGCCAGCGGACTGCCGGTAACCATTAAAGTTAAATCACAGAACTAAAAGAAGTTGAAAGTTATTGGTTATTAGTTATTGGTCAATATTTTTTGTAGAACAAGCTCTGATTTCTAACTTCCAACCTCTAACTTCTAACTTCCATTTTCTAACATCTTTAAACATGAATCCAATGAAAAAATATACAGCGATCCTCACCATCGTATTACTTAGTTTAGCAACGACCGGCATCGGGCAGAACCGCTGGCGTGTGAACAACAACATTGGCGTAAATGCGGATTTCAGCGACCTGCAGGCCGCCATCGACTCCGCATCTGCGGGAGACATCATTTACATCGAAAATTCCGGAACACCCTATGAGGGAAATACACAAGTTGATAAGCAACTGACCATTCTGGGGCCGGGATACTTTCTGGCCACCAACGATTCAACCCAGGCCAATAAAGCGTCTGCCATTATTAAATACCTGTATTTTCAGCCAGGATCCGATGGCAGTGTGCTGATGGGTGTTAAGATTCTGGAGGACATTTATTTAAACGCCAGCAACCTATTCATTGCAAGAAACCACATACAAAATATGCAAATTGCCTCCAGTTACGACTGCGGAAATGTCATTGTTCAGCAAAACTATCTGGAAGGATCTATAGAGGATGGAAATCATTATTACACAGCGATTATCCGCAACAATATCATAAATAACAGGGTAGTAATGTCACATTACGGTACCTTGCAGTTTCATAATAATACGGTATTTGGCAACACCACCCTTTACCTGGTTGAGCTGCATAATTCAAGTATTAAAAACAATATCATTTTTAATGAATATCAGACATATCAAAAATGCATTAACACTGAAGCCGGTTTTAACAATAATGTTGAGTACAATGTATTAAATCAGCCCTCGGTACCAGGTTTCCCGAACAACATCTGGGAAGCTGTTCCTCAGGATGTGATCCAGTACACAGGTGGTCCTGAAACAAAGTTCTACCTTACCGAAGGTTCGCCGGCCATTGGCTACGGCCAGTACGGCGTGGACTGTGGTGCTTTCGCCGCCGACGCACCTTATGTGCTTTCCGGCCTGCCGCCCATCCCCCACATCTTCGAAACCAACATTCCGGTTTCGGGTACATCCAACAGCGGGCTGCCGGTGAACGTGAAAATCAAATCGCAGAATTAGGGAGAAAGTTATTGGGTATAGGTTAGTGGGTATTGGTTATTCATTTCTGGTTAACTGATTTCAGAATCAACTGTCTAACCTCATTCATCTAACCTCTAACTTCTAACTTCCATCTTCTGAACATATAAAATCTTGATACAATGAAGAAACATATCATACTTATCATCATCATCGGTTTTGTGTTCTCGCTGGGTTCGGAGGCTCAAACCCGCATTCGTGTGAACAACACACCGGGTGTGGATGCCGATTACAGCGATTTGCAGGAAGCGATTAACAACGCAGGGCAGGGTGATGTGATCTACATCGAAAGCAGCGGGATTCCCTACACCGGCAATTATCATGTGGATGAACCCTGGTTAACCCTTATCGGACCCGGGTATTTACTGAGCCTGAACGATTCGACCCAGGCCAACAAAGCACCTGCCATAGTTGAGCACCTTTACGTAGATGCAACCGCTACAGGAAGCACCATCATGGGATTGCAGATCGAAGAAGTAATTGTGAATGCCGGGAGCGTAAAGGTAACACGAAATCATATTTATCGTGTTAGCATCGCGGAAAGCAATTCAGCAACGGATTTAAGCCTTTTTTGCAACTACATCACCTGTATGGTTAACGCCGGCAATTCGAATACTTCGAGTGCGAGCATCTATAACAATATCTTCAAGACCGGAACCAAAGCCATACAGGGTCAGAATAATGCATCTTTCAGCATCTACAACAATGTGTTTGATGTTAATTACGGAGGAGTTTTGTTAGATATTGAAAACGCAAACATTTACAACAACATTATTTTCAATACCTATCCTAACTATAATTCATTTATCGATGCCAATCCGGCATTGAATAACAGTGTGGCTTACAATGTAATTTGCCAGCAGGAACTGCCGGAATTTCCCAACAATGTGTGGAATGTTGCCATCGAAGATGCAATTGTGTATACTACAGGAGGCCCTGAGAAAAAGTACATTCTCCCCGCCGGTTCACCTGCCATAGGTGCCGGTGAAAATGGCGCGGACTGCGGAATTTTTGGCGGCAACACACCTTATGTGTTTTCAGGTCTTCCGCCGATTCCTCACATTTTCGAGGCTGAAATACCGAATTCAGGCTCTGCCAGCGAAGGCTTGCCGATACATATCAAAGCCAAAACCCAACCATAAAAAAGGGAGCTTATGAAATTATTTAAACTATTTGTCATCATAATGTTTGCCTCGCTTCCGGCTTTGTCGCAAAATATTTCCAGGATGGAATATTTCATCGACGAAGATCCCGGCTATGGAAATGGCGTTACCATTCCGTTTTCCGGTACGGCGATAGCTGAGGCAGACTTTACTGTTCCGCTCGGCGCACTGGATAACGGGCTGCACCTGCTATTCCTGCGGGCACAGAACCAGGATGGCGACTGGAGTATCACCAGTGTGCACCACATCTTCAAGGCTGTTTTCCAATCGCCTGAAGAAGAAATTGCGGAACTTGAATATTTCTTCGATACCGATCCCGGTCCCGGCAACGGAACCAGCGTGCCGGTTTCACCGGGGGCTTCTGTGGATGTGGCATTTCAGGCCGATATGTCCGGGTTGTCGCCCGGAATGCATTTCCTTTATGCCCGTGCCAGATCAACCGACGGCGTATGGGGTAATCTGCATCAGCACCTGGTATTG
>JBKHBQ010000166.1:0-8787 GCA_046542305.1 Bacteroidales bacterium | reverse complement strand
CGTCATGAATTCTGCCTACCAGCAGGTTATGTTGTGGAACGGCCAGTTTGGGGCGACAGGTCCGAATGCCGGCACCGAACATCTGTGGAAACCCGGCACACCACTGGAGATGAATTTCCTGGGTTATGAGGGCGTGGAGACGCAGGCCATAGCCGGAATGACAGTGCATCGCCTCGATATTGTACACGATTTCGTGTATGGCTGCGAATACAGGGAAATGTTTGACGCTGCTTTTCCGGAAGTTCCGGAAATAAAACGCTATACAAAAATTACCGCCGGACTTGCCATGGCCGCATATGGACGCACGGTACTTTCGAACAGGGCTCCATTTCAGGATTACCTTAAGGGAGATTACTACGCCATGACGGAAGATCAAAAACAAGGCGCACTTTTGTTTTTTGGTAAAGCGAACTGTGTAGCCTGCCATACCGGACCTGCGTTGAATTCGATGGAATTTCATGCACTGGGAATGATGGATCTGATGGGCGAAGATTTTCTCGGCCCCGCTCCGGATGTAAGAACACAAAAGGGAAGAGGAGGTTTTACCGGAAATCCTGATGACGACTACAAGTTTAAGGTTCCTCAATTGTACGGGCTGCGCGCAGCGCGCCATTTCGGTCATGGAGCGTCTTTCTATGATCTGCATGCGGTAGTGGAATACAAAAATATAGCAATTAAGGAAAATCCGCGGGTCCCCGATTCGCAATTGGCAGAGGAGTTTGTGCCTTTAAATCTGACCAAAAGCGAAATCAAGCAGCTTGTCACCTTTATTGAAGATGCCCTGAATGATAAGGAACTATACAGATACGCCCCTGAATCGCTGCCTTCGGGGCTGTGTTTCCCAAATAATGATGAACAATCAAGGATTGATCTTGGGTGTGAAATCCCCGAATCTATATAGCCTGACGTAAAGGAGAATTGCACTTTAAAAAAATCCCCGGATCAATCGAGCCGGGGATTTTTTTAATGTACTATCGTTTCTATCGTGACCGGATGATCCTCGTGGAACTTTTTAAGCCGGAATTCCAGGTCGGCAAACTGCGAGCGCTGCACCAGCGAAACACAAGCACGGATGCCTTCGTGGCGTTCGCTGCCGGTAATGTCGAGGGTAATGGCTGAGATGCCGTAATAAAGCATTTCCTCCAGAAGTTCGGCGCCGCTGTAGCCCGGATAGGCGAAAGTGAAATAGAAACCGTCGGCAATCGGCTTGTCTTCGTCCTTGTCGTAAACGATGGTGAATCCGTTGTCGGTAAACAACTTTTTCATGATCTTTGCCTTTTCGCCGTATTCCTTCACCACTTCCACAAAATCGAATTGTCCTTCATTTGCAGCCTTCAGGATAGCTGCGAGTGCGTACTGCGAGGAGTGGTTGGTGCCAGAGCTCAGCGAGTACAGCGTGCCGAAGATCATGGCGTAACCCACATTGTCCGATTTATAATACCGCAGCAGGTCGGGCGCCTTTGTCTGGAACAGCTTATCGGAAATCACCATCATGCCGATTCGCTCGCCTGCATAGCTAAAGGCCTTCGAGCTGGAAATCAGCAGCACGAAGTTATCGGTATATTTTGCCACTGAGGGCTGGTATGGCGGCTTGCCGGGTTTGGAGTAATCTTTACGGAAATCCATTGCAAAATAGGCCAGATCCTCGATCACGATCACATTGTATTTGTTGGCCAGTTCGCCGATAATTTTCAGTTCCGTATCCGTAAAACAGATCCATGAAGGATTGTTGGGATTGGAATACAGCATGGTGCAAAACCGGCCGGTGCTCAGGTATGATTCGAGCTTTTCCCTGAGTTTTTCGCCGCGGTAATTGTACACATCGAACGAATCCCATCCCTGTCCCATCACTTTAAGTTGCTGCTTGTGTACCGGGAAACCGGGATCGAGAAACAGCGTGCCTTCGCGATCGGCGTACATGCGGTTGAGGGTCATGAAAGCTGCAAATCCTCCCTGCATGGAGCCCACAGTTGGCAGGCAGCCCTCAGTGCTCACGTCAATGTCGATGAAGTTTTTTACAAACCGGGCAATTTCTTTCTTTAACGGAGCAATGCCGAAAATGTCGGGATAAATGGCGGCCACACCTTTGTCGAGTGCTTTCTTTTGTGCTTCAATTCCGATTTGCGTGGGAGGCAGCCCGGGAATGCCCATTTCCATTCTTACAAATTTTTCGCCTGAAGCTTCTTCAATCTGATCCACCAGTTTTTTGATTTCGCGGATTGAAGCATCGCCTACTTTAAGCAGCCCGCTGGCCTTGATTTTTTCACTTACGATGTCGTAATTGATGGGTGTATCTTTCATGATTTCATGTATTTATAGCTCTAAAAATTTGATGGTTATCGAACGAACAAAAATATGAAAAAAAGTCCGCGGCAAAAGACTTTGCACATTTAAAACAGAATGTTGTTATAATTTGTAAAGGATAAAAATAAACCGCTGCAAATCAGCCAATCCTTATCCTTTTATGGCCTTTCTGATGCTGATCAGTTTCATCATCAGATCTTCAAGAAAATCCAGGTGGAGCATGTTGGCGCCGTCGGAAAGCGCATGTTGCGGCTCGGGATGTGTTTCGATAAACAGCCCGTCGGCGCCCACGGCGATGCCTGCTTTGGCAATGGTACCGATTAGCTGGGGGCGGCCGCCGGTAACGCCCGCCGGCTGGTTGGGCTGCTGCAGCGAATGGGTACAGTCGAGGATGACAGGCACCCGGTTTTTTTGCATTTCCGGGATGCCGCGATAATCCACCACCAGGTCATGATATCCGAACATGGTGCCGCGTTCGGTGAGCATTATCTTATCGTTGCCCGATTCCCTCACTTTTTCCACTGCAAATGTCATGGCTTCCGCCGACAGAAACTGGCCTTTTTTAATGTTGACGACCTTTCCCGTGTTGGCTGCGGCTAACAGCAGATCGGTCTGCCTGCACAGGAAAGCAGGGATTTGAAGTACATCAACGTATTCGGCGGCTATGCCGGCCTCGGCCTCGCTGTGAATATCTGTGACCACCGGAATCACAAATTGTTCCCTGACCCGCCGTAAGACTTTCAGCGCTTTTTCATTGCCAATACCGGTGAAGGAATCCAATCTGGAACGGTTCGCCTTTTTGTAGGATGCCTTAAAAATAAATGGAATTTTCAGATCACCGCTGATCCTGAGTATCTTCTCGGCAATCTTCAATGGAAGTGTTTCATTTTCGATTACACAGGGGCCGGCCATCAGAAGGAAATTTCCTGAATCGGCATGCCTGATCTGCGGGATGTTGTGTATGATTGTTGTTTTCATTGCCATCGGATTGTAATCGCTAATTTACGGGATCGATTGCAGGCAAAGTTCGTTAATTTTCCTGATTTATATCCCTTTTTATCCTATTGATGTACGCCATTTTTTACAAATGAAATGCTGAAGGGATGAGCCTCGGTGCTGAAAACATGCGAATCGAGGAACTCCCTGCCTTCGGGCGCAAAACTCAGGTACAGGTATTTTAGCGTTTCCGCAAAAAAGAAGGTTGGTACATAATCCCGCTGTTCCTTTGTAATTACATTGGCGATGGCAGTGTACACACTGTCGGTGCGGCAATACCGGCGAAGATCATGGTAGTAATTTTCTGCCATTTGCCGGTATTCTGGTTTTCCTGTGATCCGGTAGAGGTAATAAGCCGATTCGATGATTTCGGGATTCAGGTCGTACCGTGGATTGGTGATCGAATCCATGCCGTAATCATACACCATGGGTTCGAGTTCGTTTTTGTTCCAGAGCCAGTTCCACGAATGCTGGTATGCCTCCGCATGTGTCAGATCCCCGGCAAGTGCCAGCGCTGCCGGAAAAAAGGCGTCGTACAGGGTGACGATCCGGTTCTGGATTTCGCCGCTGTGCATATCGGCCTGTGCGTACCATAGCCTTCCATCCACCGTGTCGACGAAATAGCGGTTGATTGCCTTCAGGCTTTGGTCCCACATTTTTTTTGCTTTTTTGTCTCCGAAAAGAATCCAGCTTTTCAGCAGGTATTCGTAATAACTGTCGATGCAGCAACCGATATGGCTGCGGGTGTCGGTCCATTGGCCGGTTTCCACATTTATTCGCTCGCCGATCAGCCCGATTTCCGATCTTCTGTCGAAAACGGCTTTGGAGGCTGCGAGCGCTTTTTCACCAAAAACAGGATTTCCGGTCAGCCGGCTCAGGATGCTCATCTCGAAAAGATACGAACCGGCTTCCGCCACATTGATCTCCGCCCCTTTGGCCTCGCCGGTTTTCAGGTTGAACCAGTAGTAGGGCAGGCCGGTAGGCGAATTGAAGGCTGCAAGCATCCGCGTACCGAAATCCGCGGCCAGATTCAGCACTGCTGTATCCGTTGAATATTGGTACATCGCCAGCAATCCGCCAAGTATGCGGATGTTCACCTCAAAAGTTTTTACGAAAAGGTCCTTGTCAAAACGCACGCTGTCGAGCAAATACCTGTGCACTTCGGCGGCTTCTTTGTCAAGGCCCATCACCTTCATGGTGCTGTAGGCATCGATGGGAGAAATGTACAGCGGCTCGGCATACCAGTCGGCATGGCTTTGCGACAGCGGCTTCAATACATCATGCCCCCAGGCAAATTTTTTATATGCATTCCACGATTGGCGAAAATCCTCCTTCACCATTTCCGCAAGACGGGTGTCCTGGTTTTTTTCCGGTGAACAGGAAGCAAGCATGATCAGCAAAATCAAGCAGGGAATCAGCTTTGAGATGTTCAGATTCTGTTTCATAAATTCAGCTTTGGCTATGGCCGTATCTGTTATTTACAGCCGCACTGCAAATCTAAAAAAAGCTTAAGAACAATCATGGTGCACTTTGCATTTTATATCTTGCAGAACTTTTCGCTGACACGGTTTGTTGATTATGATATCAGTTCAAAATATAAAAGTTTTATGATGAAAATAAACGATCCCTATGGTGTAAAAAAACAACTGGAATTCAGGGGCGAGAGGCTCGAATATTTCAGTCTTTCCGAATTGCAGAATCAGGGGAAGGATATTGCTGCTTTGCCTTTTTCGGTGAGGGTGCTTTTGGAGAATGCTTTGCGCAATTACGATGGGTTTGGTATTACAGATGAAAACCTGGAAACACTCATCGGGTGGAAACCCGAAGGTTCGGAGAAGGATATTCCCTTCAAGCCGGCACGCGTGCTGATGCAGGATTTTACAGGTGTGCCCGCAGTAGTTGATATCGCCTCCCTGCGCGCCGAAGTGAAACGCAAAGGGAAAGATCCCCAAAAAATGAATCCGCAAATTCCGGTGGATCTGGTGGTGGATCACTCGGTGCAGGTGGATTATTTTGGTGTGAAGGATGCTTACCAGCGCAATGTGGAGGTGGAATACCAGCGCAATGGCGAAAGGTATAAGTTTTTGAAGTGGGCGCAGAAAGCCTTCGACAATTTCCGCGTGGTGCCGCCGGGCATGGGCATCTGTCATCAGGTTAATCTGGAGTATCTGGCCAGTGGGGTAATCAAACGCGATGGACAGGTGTTTCCTGACACGCTGGTGGGTACCGACAGCCATACGCCCATGGTTAACGGAATCGGGGTGGTTGGCTGGGGTGTCGGCGGCATCGAAGCCGAAGCGGCATTGCTGGGCCAGCCCATTTATTTCATCACACCACAGGTGATCGGATTGAAACTTTCAGGCAAACTCCCCGCCGGCGCTACAGCCACCGACATGGTACTTACCGTTACCGAACTACTTCGCAAGTACGGGGTGGTGGGAAAATTCGTGGAAGTTTTCGGACCGGGGCTGGATCATCTTACTGTTCCTGACCGGGCTACCATCAGCAATATGTCGCCCGAGTTCGGATGTACCATCACCTATTTCCCCATTGATGATCAAACCCTGGATTACATGCGGCGAACCAACCGGCCCGACGATCAGATCGAACTGGTGGAAAAATACTGCAGGGCCAATATGCTCTGGCGTGCCGACGAGGATAAGGTAAGATACAGCCATGTGCTTGAACTTGACCTTTCCACAGTGGTGCCAACGGTTTCCGGCCCCAAGCGCCCGCAGGACAAGATACTCCTCAGCGATTTCAAGAATAAATTCATGGATATGCTTGGCATTAATTTCGGGCGTGAGTATGTGCATCCGGGAAAGCGGGAGATTACCCGCTGGTATAGCGAAGGCGGAAGCCAGCCCCAGGGAGAACCTAAAGCACGACCGGATGCTTCTGTGATCGGAAAGCAAATGCGTACCGTGCAAATCAGCGAGGGCAAAGAGAAATACGAACTGTCCGATGGTTTGGTGGTGATCGCAGCCATCACCTCCTGCACCAACACCTCCAACCCCTCAGTGATGATCGGTGCCGGGCTGGTTGCCCGTAAAGCCCGGGAGCGTGGGCTGAATACATGCCCCTGGGTAAAAACTTCTCTCGCGCCGGGATCGAAGGTGGTGACCGACTATCTCGAAGCTTCAGGATTGCTTCCTGATTTGGAAGCGATGAAATTTCACCTTGTGGGATATGGCTGCACCTCCTGTATCGGAAACTCAGGTCCGCTGCCGCCACACATTGCGAAAGCCGTGGATGAGTACGATCTGGTGGTGGCGTCGGTGTTGTCGGGCAACAGAAACTTTGAAGCCCGTGTTCATCCGCAGGTGAAAATGAATTTTCTGATGTCGCCCATGCTGGTGGTGGTTTATGCGCTGGCCGGCAGGGTGGATGTGGATCTGTTTAACGAACCGCTGGGTTTCGGTCCAAATGGTGATGCCGTGTATATGAAAGATGTGTGGCCAACCAAGGAAGAAATTCAGGAGGTAATGGACAAGGTGCTCACACCGGCTGATTTCGAAAAAAACTACAGCGAAATCTTTGATGGTAACGAAATCTGGAGGCAGATGCAGGTTCCGGAAGATAAGCTGTATCAATGGGATTCCAATTCTACCTACGTTAAGGAAGCCCCCTTCTTTAAAAATCTTCCGTCCAAGCCGAAAAACCTTGAAGAGATTCATGAAGCGCGTGTACTGCTTTACCTGGGCGACAGCGTAACCACCGACCATATTTCACCCGCCGGTTCATTCCGCGATACAACGCCTGCCGGAAAGTACCTGGTGTCGAAAGGTGTGGAGCCGCGCTATTTCAATTCCTACGGATCGCGCCGCGGCAACGACGAGGTGATGGTCCGCGGAACCTTTGCCAACGTACGTATCAAAAACAAACTGGCAAATAAGGAAGGCGGATTCACAACCTATCTTCCTGATAAAGAAGAAACCACTGTGTACGGTGCAGCGCAGAAATACAAGGCAAACAATACCCCGCTGCTGGTAATTGCAGGAAAAGAATACGGAAGCGGTTCGTCGCGCGACTGGGCGGCCAAGGGCACATACCTCCTCGGGATCAAAGCCGTGATTGCCGAAAGCTACGAACGCATCCACCGCAGCAATCTCATCGGTATGGGGGTGCTGCCCCTGCAGTTCGAAGAACACGAAAGCGGCGAAACCCTCGGCATCACCGGCAGGGAAAGATTTATCATCGCCGGCATCAGCGATGGGATGAAACCACTGCAGAAACTGGATGTTACGGCCACTGATCCGGAATCGGGAAAGAAAACCAAATTCAAAGTGACCGCCCGTCTGGATTCGGAAATCGAAATTGCATACTACCGCCATGGTGGAATCCTGCAATATGTGCTGCGGCAGGTACTAAGCAGTAATTGATAAAATGTTAACGGTTAAAAAAAAGGTTGCCTTTGTCCCTGGCAACCTTTTTTTATGCTTTTTTCCGGCATTACTTTTTAACCGGTAACACCTTTAAAACAAGAGCCTTATTAAGAAACAAGGTCCCGGTGATGAAAAGCAAGGCCGTGCTTACGGGTGCATACGAGCAAAATGATTCATAACCCAAAAAATTAATCTGACCTGAAAAGCCGGCAGGCAGCACCGTAACAATTGCAGATACCAGAAACAATACAGCAAGGGAAATATGAACCGGTGAAAATTTCAATGTAGTTTTATTTTTCATGATGATGAAGTTTAGTTTATGGTATAGCAAACAATCCTTTTTACCGAATTGTTCGCAGCGGCAGTTTAAGGAGATGGTTTTTGAAGGGAGAAATTTCCTTCGATACGTTTAAGTTTTCCTTCTTCTATTAGCCTTTGAAGAGATGTTGCCGTACGGCCGCTTTGCTTTGGAAAAATCTCTACCCGGCCTTTTTTATCTATCAGCAGTTCGATGTAGGTTGTATTAAAAATTTCAGCTTCAAAATTTTCACAATACTCATCCACATCTGATTTAAGGCATATTTCAACAGGTATGTTTTCGGGATAAACGTCAATGATCAGGTAGGATTCCTGCGGAAAAATGCAAATGTGGTCGCCGCCTGCAAAGAGTTGGATCGAATGTTCGTCCGACTTAAATTTGTCTGTGTAAAACACAAGTGTAGCCTTATATTTTCGGTAATCAGGGGTTTCGAGCGGAACAGGAAGCCCCGTGGTAAAATCGACGGTATATTCGAGGTCGGATTGTTCAGGCCCGTCGGTTGCCGATCCGATTAATCCTCCCACCAATCCGCCAACCAGACCGAAAGTCAATCCACCGATCACTGCCCCGGTGGCTGCACCGCTCTGGTCCGTGAGTATGGGCGGGTTTTCAATGATCAGTTGGTCACCCGTCTGAATTGCGGGGCTGTAGGAGTTTGCAATGTTTACGAACAAAGTATCATGGTAATGAAACCCCCACACATCCGTGATTTTTTGATTGTTGTACGGTTCCCTCAAAATCTTGCATCCTTCGAACTGGCGGTGGTCCAGTACCCTGAAAGGC
>JBKHBQ010000165.1:0-8803 GCA_046542305.1 Bacteroidales bacterium | reverse complement strand
ATCCAGGAAAAAAGAGGCAGAATTATAAAAAAATCCGGCAATTCTTTTCACTGCCGGATTTTTTTGTGTTGTATTTTGCTAAAAACTTACTCTTTAGTCACGATTGCATAAGTATCGCTTGCAATCATCAGTTCCTCATTGGTGGGAACCACCAGCACCTTCACTTTCGAATCGGGTTTCGACAGCACGATTTCCTTACCGCGCAAGCCTTTGTTCTTGTCGAAATCGAAATTTACACCCAAAAATTCGAGTCCTTCAATAACATTGGCGCGGGTAACCGAATCGTTTTCACCAATACCACCGGTAAACACGATGATGTCGACCCCGCCCATGGCGGCGGCGTAAGCGCCCACATATTTTTTCACACGGTAGGCGTACATTTTGTATGCCACACCGGCGCGGTGATGCCCGTCCTCGGCGGCAAGTTCCACATCGCGCATATCCGATGAAACACCAGAAACGCCCAGCACACCGCTGAACTTATTTACCAGTGTATTGGCCGTTTTTAAATTCAGATCTTCCTTGTTCATGATATGGAATAAAGCACCCACATCGAGATCACCGCAGCGTGTTCCCATCATCACACCTTCAATCGGGGTCATCCCCATTGAAGTATCCATTGATTTCCCTTCTTTTACTGCCGTCATGGAAGCCCCGTTACCCAGGTGGCAAGTAACAATTTTTTGCTTATTGATGTCTACGCCCAAAATTTCGCAGGCCCTTGCCGAAACATATTTATGGCTGGTACCGTGGAAACCGTAACGGCGGATTTTGTGTTTCTCATATAACGAATACGGAATGCCGTACAGGTAAGAATACTCTGGCATGGTCTGGTGAAAAGCCGTATCGAACACGCCGGCCTGTGGCACGCCCGGCAGTAGTTGTTTCATAGCATAAATCCCTTTAAGGTTCGGCGGATTGTGCAGTGGAGCCAAATCGGAGGATTGTTCCAGGGCCTCTATCACTTCTTCGGTAATGGCTACACTGCCGCTAAATTCCTCAGCTCCATGCACCACCCTGTGTCCTACTGCCTCTATTTCTTCCAGACTGTTAATACTGCCGTATTCTTCGTCGATGAGAATTCCGAGCAGGTATTCGATCCCGCTCTGGTGGTCGAGTATTTCGCCCTCTACCTTGAGTTTCTTGCCATCGTGGCGCTCATGCTTGATGGAAGCACCCTTGAGACCGATCTTATCCACCAGGCCCTTGGCGAGCACATCCTTTTTAGGCATTTCAAAAAGCTGATACTTTATGGATGAACTTCCGCAGTTAAGAACAATAATTTTCATTGTTTGAAATTTTCACGTTTTACACCAAATAAATTACGCACGTCCCAGGGTTCTTACCGGACCAGGTTTTGGCTTTTTGTTGTCGCCGTCCCAGTAATAAAAACCTTCGCCCATTCGACGGCCAAACATTTTAGCCCGTACCATCCGCTTGATGATCGGCGAAGGTTTGTACTTTGATTCGCCATGCTCGCGGTAAAGATTTTCCATCCATTTCAAAATTTTATCCACCCCGAACTTGTCGGCCATTTCAAAAGGCCCGAATTCAAAACCGGTGGCTTCCATCATCACCTCGTCGATATCCGGAACCGTTGATACGCCTTCGAGTAAAATGTTGCAGGCCTCGTTGATCATGGTAACGATCATACGGGTGCTGATGTTCCCGGGCGACTCATTTACTTCGATGACCTTTTTTCCGATCATTCCGGCAAATTTCTTTACCATTTCGAAAGCTTCTTTGCTGGTATTTACATGCCGCGTGATTTCGACAATATTTATTTTTTGCACCGGGCTGATAAAATGCAGGCCCAGGGCACGATCGGAATGCTCAAGTTCCGACGAAAGGTCGGAGATCATCAAAGTTGCTGTATTGGAAGTGATAACCGTTTCGCGCGGGACGTGCTTTTCCACCTCCTTAAAAACTTTCTTGCGTTCTTCGAGGCTGGTGCCAAGCCGCTTAGAGTGGATGGTTTCGATAATGATATCGCAATCGCTGATGTCATTGTAATCCGTTGATCCCACGATGCGCGACAAAACCAGCTTCTTTTCGCCGGGTGTCATGCCCCACCGGTTGATCCTTTCGTCGAGTTCTTTTTCCATGCGGGCAAATATTTCCCTGATCCTTTCATCAGACACATCAACGAAAGTGACCTCTATTCCCTTCTGGCTTACCAGCAGGGCGATCTCCTGACCGATGGAACCACAACCAATCAGGCCCACCTTTTGTAACATGCCCTGTTGTTGCATCCTTTTGTTCAAACTGAACCTTTCCAATTGTTCTGCCATTTTTCTATGGTTTAAACGGTTATTCTAAATAGAAAAAAACTATCCAAAATATTGATAATCAAAATCTAAAAAACTGCAAATGCAGTCTGAAGCCACAAAAGTAGACAAGATATTTTTGCCCGGCCTCATCTTTGGCTATTTAAAAAGATTATAAATTTTCAAACCCTTCAAAACAGCGGGCTCGAAACACAGCGACCCATATTTCTTTTTAATTTACTTATTTACAGTTGTTAATATTTTCACAAATTATTTTACCATCCCTTTTATCAGCAGTTTAAAATGATGGCCGCTGTTTATTAAATCATATTTAGACCGTTTCAATTTTTCCGATTGAAAATTTGTTATAATTTTGGTGGCTAAAGAATTAATTGTTAATTTCTTAACAATATAATAACCTAATTTCCAGCTATGAAAAAATTTTTACCTCTCTTTTTTCTTTTTGGATGGGTCCCGTTGATGGTTACCGGACAAGATGCACCCAAATTTGATATCAAGTTCAGCGGATTTGTAAAAACGGATATCATCTGGGATTCCCGGCAGACAGTTTCGGTGCGCGAAGGGCATTTTATGCTCTATCCACAACCTGAGCTTCCCGATCCTGACGGAGAAGATATCAATGCGAAATCAAATTTCAATATACTCAACGTCCAAACCCGTGCACAGATAGCGGTAAGCGGTCCGGATGTATGGGGGGCAAAGAGTTCAGCATTTGTGGAAGGTGCATTTTTCGGCTCTGCCGAGTCCAATATCAATACATTCAGGCTTCGTCATGCTTTGGTTAAACTGACCTGGCCAACAACCGAATTTTTTGCAGGGCAGTTTTGGCACCCGATGTTCAATGCAAAATCTTTTCCCGGTACCGTATCGTTTAATACCGGGGCGCCATTTCAGCCTTTTTCAAGAAATCCGCAGGTAAGGCTTACCCAATATTTCGGAAATTTTAACCTGGCGCTCACCGCCATGTCGGAGCGCGATTTCACCAGCACCGGCCCTTTGGGCGCGAGTTCGGTATATCTGCGCAACACGGGCTATCCTGCACTAAATCTGCGTTTCGAATATCACAGAAAAAAAATTGATGGCAAGCCCGAAATACTTGCCGGAGTGAGTGGGAACTTTAAAGCATTAACTCCGATGCTTTCAACACCTGAAGATTACAAAACCACCACCACAGTCAATAGTTTATCTGCCGCTGCTTATTTTAAATACAGTTGTGATCGCATCACATTTAAAACCTATGGCTTTTATGGTGGAGATCCGGTAAACCTGACCATGATCGGAGGTTACGGCGTAACAAATGTTACCGACAGTGTTCGCGGCCTGGTGGAGTATTCACCGATGAACACCATGTCGCTGTGGGCGGATTTTAACACCAACGGAACAACTTTGCAGGTTGGTCTGTTTGGCGGGTACAGCAAAAACCTGGGCATGGAAGAAGAAATTGAGGGGCCTGTATATCATCGTGGAATGAACATCGAATACCTGTGGCGAATTGCCCCGAGACTGATCTATAATGTTGGAAAATTCAGGATTTCACCGGAAATCGACTATACCGTGGCGGCTTATGCAACCACCAGCGATGCGGGGATTGCCAACATTGACAGTAAAGGAAAAGTGACCGACTCGGAACCCGTGGGCAACCTTCGCTTTTTAATTGGCGTGTATTATTTCTTTTAAGCATAAATAACCAAAAAAAATTACAGTCATTAATCATTCATTAATTTAAACAAAAGACTATGACAAACAAAATTACAAGCCTGGCGGAATATTTTGAAAAATACCAGGAGAGTGTGGCCAACCCGGAAGGGTTTTGGTCGAAAATTGCAGAAAGCCATTACTGGCACAAGAAATGGGACAAAGTGCTTGATTGGTACTTTGAAGGAAAAGATGCACCCCATGTGAATTGGTTTGTCAATGGTAAATTGAACATCACAGAAAATATTTTTGAACGGAATCTTTTCCTGCGCAAAGACCAGCCTGCCATTATCTGGGAGCCCAATGATCCCAAAGAGGAAAACAAGGTGTTTACCTACGGGGAACTGTACGCGAAGGTAAGCCAGTTTGCCAATGCGCTTAAAAAGCTTGGTGTGGAAAAAGGCGACAGGGTGGCCATTTACCTTCCGATGATTCCCGAACTGGCCATTGCCATGCTGGCATGTGCGCGCATCGGCGCTATTCACTCCATCGTTTTTGCCGGCTTTTCAGCAAATGCTTTGGCAGACCGCATCAACGATTCTACCTGCAAAATGGTGATCACCTCCGACGGCGCTTACCGCGGCACCAAGTCTATCGGGCTGAAAGAAATCGTGGACACTGCACTCGAAAGCTGCCCTTCGGTAACAACATCCATCGTGTACAAACGTACCGGCGACAAAGTAACCATGAAAGAGGGTCGTGACCTCTGGTGGGATGATGTGATCGAAGGCGTCGATTCTGAGAACAAAGCCGAGGTGATGGATTCGGAAGATACCCTGTTCATCCTTTACACTTCCGGATCGACCGGAAAACCCAAAGGCGTATTGCATACCACGGCAGGCTATATGGTGTATGCCGAGTATACATTCAAAAATGTATTCCAGTACAACGACGGCGATATTTACTGGTGCACGGCCGATATCGGCTGGGTGACCGGACACTCCTATATCGTGTACGGACCGCTTCTGGCGGGAGCAACCTCAATTATGTTCGAGGGTGTGCCTACCTGGCCAGATGCCGGCAGATTCTGGGAAGTAGCATCAAAATACAAGGTAAACCAGTTTTATACCGCCCCCACTGCCATTCGTGCATTGGTGGCACAGGGCAACGATCATGTAACCAAGCACGACCTGAGTTCACTCAAGGTGCTGGGCACCGTGGGCGAACCAATCAACGAAGAAGCATGGCGCTGGTATCATGATGTGGTGGGTAAAGGCAGATGCCCTATCGTGGATACCTGGTGGCAAACCGAAACCGGCGGAATCATGATTTCGCCCCTCGCGGCGATCACCCCCACCAAACCTTCGTTTGCCACATTGCCACTACCCGGCGTTCAACCCATCCTGGTAGACAATGAAGGCAACGAACTGCAAGGTAACGGCGTAGAAGGAATCCTCTGCATTAAGTTTCCATGGCCGGGAATGCTGCGCAGTACCTACGGCGACCATCAGCGCTGCTATCAAACCTATTTCAGCACCTTCAAAGGATTGTACCTCACCGGCGACGGCGCTAAACGTGATGAAGAAGGTTTCTACCGCATCATCGGACGTATCGACGATGTAATCAACGTGTCGGGGCACCGCATTGGTACCGCAGAAGTTGAAGACGCCATAAACCAGCATCCCAAAGTAAACGAATCGGCCGTGGTGGGTTATCCGCACGAAATCAAAGGTCAGGGCATTTATGCCTACGTCACCTGCGACGAGCTTTCGGATCATGAAATGGAAACCATCGAAAAGGAAATCCGCGACACGGTAACCAAGATGATCGGTCCCATAGCCAAACCCGATATGATTCAGATCGTGAGCGGACTTCCCAAAACACGCTCAGGAAAGATCATGAGAAGGATACTGCGTAAGATTGGCGAGGGCGATGCCACCAACCTTGGCGACACCTCCACCCTGCTCGACCCGGGTGTTGTGGAAGAGATTATTTCCGGCGCTAAAGTTCAGGTAAAACGATAAAATGTTTTTCCATACCGAAACAAAAGGCATTTCGGGCTTTAGCGCCTGAAATGTCTTTTGTTGCTTTTTTCAGGCAGTTTTAATACTGTCAAACAAAAAAAATTCTAACCTAAAAAATTGAAGTGACTATGAATAAACAAAAAGTAATGAACAGGGGATTGGTGGTTCTCGGAGCCATATTGATCCAACTGGCACTGGGAGCCATTTATGCATGGTCGGTGTTTACCCCGGTATTGAAAGCAGAAGGCTGGACCAGTTCCGACACCCAATGGGTATTTGCCATCGGCCTGGCCTCCTTTGCTGTATTTATGGTATTTGCAGGAAAAAAACTCAAAAGCTGGGGACCCCGAAACCTGGCCATTATCGGCGGTCTGATCCTTGGCCTGGGCTACGCACTGGCAGGGCTGTTCGGCGGCACGAGTTTCTGGGCGCTGGTACTTCTGCTTGGTTTGGTGGGCGGCGCCGGGATCGGTCTGGCCTACGTGGTACCTATTGCTGTAGGAATGCAATGGTTTCCGGACAAGAAGGGAATGATCACCGGGCTGGCCGTAGCCGGCTTTGGCTTTGGCGCTATGGGCTGGGTAAAACTTGCCGGTTCTTGGGGGCACCTCCTCGACAACATCGGACTGGCCAATACCTTTATTGTATATGGTGTTGCTTTCGCGATTATGGTAATTATCGGTGGAATCTGGATGGTTTTCCCTCCTGAGGGGTGGAAGCCCGAAGGTTATTTACCCCCTGAAGCTGCTGAATTAAAAAAGAAAAACATCGGCTTGCGCGATTTTACCAGCTCAGAAATGCTGGGAACCTACCAGTTTTATTTTATTTTCCTCACCTTCGTTTTTAGCGCCGGCGCAGGACTGATGTCCATCGGCCTGATGAAACTCTACCCGATGCAGGCACTCATGGATGCCGGCATGTCGGAAGTACAGGCCAGTGCAGTTTCGGGAACGGCCATGGCTGTATTCTTCAGCCTTGCCAACGGCCTTGGCAGAATACTGTGGGGATTGCTTTCGGATTTGCTGGGACGAAAATTGTCGATCATTATTATGACGGCCACCCAGGGCATTCTGGTGATCGCCTTCACCTATATGGCAGGCAATGAAATCCTGCTGTATGTGGGCGCCACACTGATCGGATTTAACTTTGGCGGAAACTTTGCCTTATTCCCCACCATCACTGCCGACACCTTTGGCGCGAAGAATGTCGGGCAAAATTACCCGTTCATATTCCTGGCCTACGGCGTGGGTGGTATCCTCGGGCCTATGCTTGGCGGCCACCTGGGCGATCTGGACAATTTCCCGCTGGCATTCACCATTTCGGGTATTGCCGTACTTGTGGGTACCGTACTTACGATTCTGGTAAAACCTGCAGCCGATAAAAAAGCTGCTGTGCCGACAGGAGACCAACAGACCAATATGGCATCGGCCTAAACAACATGAAATAAAAAAACCTCCCGCGTGGCACCGGGAGGTTTTTTTTTTTGGAATGCCGGGGAAAAGAAGCCGTACGAAAGCTGGGGTAACTTCAGCAGCAGTAAAACAAAAAATAAAAAAGGCAGCCCCGAACGAAAATTATTTGAACCTGTGCATTTTTTAAGAATTTATTAACACCTGATTTATCCATATTTAAGAACATACATACTATTTTTGCTTTGAACTAAAAACCTAAATTTATGTCAGGCGGAGCCGGGGGGTCAATACTTTCAATGATCATTACCCTGAGAAACAACGGCAAGTTGCTCAGGAAGCGGAAACCTTTCGAAAAAATCAAAGCCTATCAGGTTAAAACCCCGCATCGGGATTTACATTTCAGGCACATATCAAAAGAAGAACTTAAAGCATTTCATGACATGATGGCTCATGAGAAAAAGATTGATACGACCAAAAGGGTATTCATCCTGCTGGCATCGGTTCTGATTACCGCGATGCTCATTTTCGGGGCTGTGGAGTTGTTTCTGTAAAACTTTGGTAAATAAAACCTGGAAAGTTTTAAGAACGTTGTTTAAGTCCTATCATTTTTCACCTCATCACCTTGTGACTATACCTGTGGTTTTTGGTTTTGATCACCAGAAAATACAGCCCTCTATTCATGTTGTGCATATCCACCTGAACCGTTTCTCCCTGCATTGAATTTACGTTGATTTCGCTGACAAGTTTCCCCATGTTATCAAACAGCCTGATGAATTCAGGGATTTCCGCTTCCGGCAATTTGATAAACAGATCACCGGAAGTAGGATTTGGATAAACAGTTGTGCCGCCCTGACCGGGCAATTGATGTTCGTTTACGTCTACCAGACCGTCGAGCGTGAGCACGCCTGTATTGTCGGGATCGAGCCAGGGCCTGAGCATGGTGGAATCCGCCAGTTGGTTTTTATCCCAGGAATACCAGAACTTGCCGTAGTAATCGGGACCGGTAAGATTGGAGCAGCTTGCTTCTCCGCCGGTCAGTTGTCCGATCAGCCTGCCTTCGCTGTCAAAAATCGGGCTCCCGGATGAACCGGCTTCTGTTACGCCCCAGTTGGTGAAGGTTTGTGCCCAAACAACTTCCCAGTGCGTGTTGGGAATGCTGCCCCAGTTGGTAGAAATCAGTGTATCGGTATAGGTACTGATCTTTTTGATGTCGCCCTCAGGATGGTGAATGGTTACGCCATGGGGGCTTTGTTCATTAAGAAGGCTCCAGCCGTTAAAGTACGGCTGATAATTTCCCGGCACCATCTGCTCAAGCAGCAGCAGCTTAAAGTCCGATCCCTGGCCGGGGCCGTTGCTGGACGCTTTTTTTTCGGCACCCACCATGGTATAAAAATTAAATAGCAGGTCGTTGAGCGGAGCTTCGCACCCTGGTCCTTCGTACCTG
>JBKHBQ010000004.1:0-36923 GCA_046542305.1 Bacteroidales bacterium | reverse complement strand
AATGCAACTCATTGATTTCATTACAAGTAAATCATGGTGCTTATATCGAACTCAGATTTTTACCTTTTTAGGGTTTTGGGGAAATAATTTTGGCGAGGTTTTAAAATGCCACCAAGCCGGCAAGGCACAAAAAATTCACAATGCTTTTTACGGTTTTTACGCATTTAGATTACTGTGCGGGATTTTCATCAGCCCCTGTTTAGCCGCGATTCCAGTGGCCGGAATGACGCGCATAATAAGAAAGCTAAAGGCAGAAAAGCATTGAAGGGAGAAATCTTTAGAGATGATACCCTTAATCAGCTAAACAATTACAATCATTCTTAGTGGAATGCTGCCATCAGCAGGTCGATATCCTGTGATGGCAGGTCGAATTGCTCGCCTATCATTTTGTTGGTCAGCAGGCCGTTGAAAATATATACACCCTGCCGGAAATAGAAATCCATTTCGAGCAGTCGTTCCAGCCCGCCCAGTTGACCGGCCCGCTGAAGCATGGGTGCAAAGAAATTGCTGAGGGCGATGGAAGCCGTTTGGGGCACCCGCGAAGCGATGTTGGGCACACAATAATGCGTTACGCCGTATTTTCGAAATACCGGGCTGTGGTGGCTGGTGGTTTTGGAAGTTTCCACACAACCTCCCTGATCGATGCTTACATCCACAATCACGGCGCCTTCCTTCATTCCCGCCACCATCTCTTCCGTAACGATCACAGGGGCACGGTGGTGTTTGGCATGGGTTGCACAAATCAGTACGTCGGCAGTTTTCAGTGCACGTTTGAGTTCGGAAGGCTGCAGGGCTGAAGTGAATACACGCTGGAATACCCGCGACTGCAGTTGCTGGAGCTTATAGATGGAATTGTCGAACACCTTTACCAGAGCACCCATCCCGATAGCCATGCGGGCGGCAAATTCCCCCACGGTACCTGCTCCGAGGATCACCACTTCCGAGGGCGCAATTCCGGTAAATCCTCCCAGCATGCGACCGTTGCCATAATCCTCATGGCTCAGATATTCGGCGGCAATCTGTATGGATGTAGTGCCTGCAATTTCGCTGGTAGAACGCAGGACGGGCGAGCCATTGGCTTTGTCCTTGATCAGCTCGAATGCAATGGCGATGGGCTTTTTGCGGATCAACCGCTGAAAATAACTTTTTGATTGAATGGTGAGGTGCAGGGCGCTCATCAGTGTTTGTCTGCTGCCCAGCAGGTCGATCTCATCGCCGGAAAGGGGAGCAATTTTCAGGATGACTTTGGATTTGAACACTTCTGCAACATCGTCCACAATGCGTGCGCCCGCCTCGGCATAGAGGGTGTCGGGAAAATGGGCAGCCTCCCCTGCCCCGCGTTGCACCACAATTTCGTGGCCGTTTTCCACAAGCATCTTCACCGCATCAGGGATCAGGGCGATTCGCCGTTCCTGGAAGAAGGTTTCCTTTGGCAGGCCAATACTTAATTTCCGGCCCGTCTTGATGATTTCCAGGGTTTCCTCCTGGGGCATCAGTTTTTCTCTGCCGCTTATGCTCATCTTTCAGAAATGCTGGTTTTTTTTCGATCAGATCAAGATCAAAGTTAGGCTAAATTTCCCAATTTCCGCCACTTTGCATTAAAAAATAAAGGTGCGGCGTCCCGAATCTTCGTCTGTTTCTATCCTGACTCTCACCGTTTCTTCAGGCAGCAAATCCTCAATAATTTCCGGCCACTCGATCAGGCAGAAGTTTCCGCTGTAGAAATAATCCTCATAGCCCAGGTCGAGCGCTTCCTGCGGTTTCTTTATCCGGTAAAAATCGAAATGATACACCCGCTCGCCGGAAGCCGTAAGATATTCGTTGATGATGGCAAAGGTGGGGCTGCTTACGTTATCCTTCACCTCAAGCTTATGCGCAAGCTGTTTGATAAAGGTAGTCTTTCCGGCCCCCATTGCGCCAAAAAAGGCAAAAATGCGCATATCAGGCCAGGTTTCCAAAAGCTTATCAGCCACCTTACCCAGATCGGCGGGTGTATCTGCACATATTCTGTTTTCCATCTGAATGAAAAGATTATTTTGCTTTCAGCCGTACAAAAGGAATCATCACCTCCTCCATGGAAATTCCGCCATGCTGAAAGGTATTTTTGTAATAATTCACGTAGTAGTTGTAGTTGTTGGGATAGGCAAAGAAATCGTTATTCCTGCAGAAAATGTATGACGAACTCACGTTGAGCCGCGGCAGGAAAATATCCGACGGGTTGCGCACCTCAAAAACCTCCTTCTTATTGTAGTTGAGGCTTTTGCCGGTTTTATACCTGAGGTTTGTGTTCGTATTGCGATCGCCGATCACCTTCACGGGATTGTGCACCCTGACGGATCCGTGATCGGTGGTAAGGATCATGGGCAGCCCCTTTGAAGCGATAAAACGCATAATATCGATCAGCGGCGAATGTTCGAACCAGGAGATGGTGATCGACCGGTACGCCGGCTCATCGTCGGCCAGTTCGCGGATAATCTCCATTTCGGTGCGGGCATGCGAGAGCATATCCACAAAATTGTACACGATCACGTTCAGGTTGTTTTGCATCAGGTTCGGCAACGAATCCACCAGCTTTCTTCCTGCCGTAAGGTTCAGGATTTTGTGGTAGGAAGTTTTGATGTCCTTCCCGTAGCGCTTAAGCTGCTCCTCAAGCAGTTCGGCCTCGTACTGGTTCTTGGTACCCTCTTCATCTTCGTTCACCCAATACTTGCGGTATTTCTTTTCGATCTCGCTGGGCAGCAATCCGGCAAAGAATGCGTTGCGTGCATACTGGGTGGTGGTGGGCATGATGCTGTAGTATATCTCATCGCTTTCGATGCGGAAAAACTGCTCGATGATGGGCTGCAGTGCCTTCCACTGGTCGTAGCGCAGGTTATCGATCAGGATGAGGAAAGTGTTGCTGTTTCCGTTGATTACGGGCAGCACCTTTTCTTTCATCAGGGTGTGCGAAAGCACGGGCTTGTCATCCGCACGTCCGCCGATCCAGTCGAGGTAATTGCGTTCGTAGAACTTTGAAAACACCTGGTTGGCTTCTTCTTTCTGCATGCGCAGGATTTCGAGGATGCCTTCATCTTGTGATTTTTGCAGTTCGAGTTCCCAGCGAATGATCTTTTTGTACACATCCGTCCATTGGGCTTGATCGAGGTTGTTGGAGATCTCCATGCCGATGTTCCTGAATTCCTGCTGGTATGCAAACGATTTCTTTTCGCTCACGATTTTCCTGTTTTCCAGGTTTTTCTTGAGGCTCAGCAGGATCTGGTTGGGTTTTACCGGTTTAATCAGGTAATCGGCGATGTTGGAGCCGATGGCGTCTTCCATGATGGTTTCCTCCTCGCTCTTTGTGATCATCACCACCGGCAGGTTGGGCTGCATATTTTTGATCTCGGTAAGGGTTTCGATACCTGAAAGCCCGGGCATATTTTCGTCGAGAAACACGATATCGAAGGGTTGCTCCTTGAGCAGGTCGATGGCCTCGTCGCCGTTGTTGGTGGTAGCCACATCATAACCTTTTTGCTCCAGAAACAGGATGTGCGGTTTCAGCAGTTCGATCTCATCGTCAGCCCACAAAATTTTGATTTTCTCCATAAGATAAGGACGGATTAAATTTATAGATGTATTTTTGCTTCGTTGGCGAATGCAAAACTGATCATACAAATATACATCGTCTGCATGAATATAGTAATGCAAAAACCGGTGTAATTTCAGCACGCAGGCAAGTCCTCACGCCGACGTATGTACTAACAGGATCGCAGGGCGATTATTTTAGCAACTTAATATTTTTTAACATCACCGCATTTTACACGTGAATCAACGCTACCGCAATAAAAAGAAGATACTCAATGATCCGGTTTACGGATTTATCAGCATATCAAGCGAATTGATCTTCGACCTCATCGAGCACCGCTATTTTCAGCGTTTACGCCGCATCAAGCAACTCGGGCTTACGCACCTGGTGTATCCCGGCGCCCTCCACACCCGCTTCCATCATGCCATCGGGGCCATGCATCTGATGCAGCAGGCTATCGAAGTACTCAGGTCGAAAGGCCACGAAATCACCAAAGACGAAGCGCTGGGAACCCTCACCGCCATTCTGCTTCACGACATCGGCCACGGCCCTTATTCGCACACGCTGGAGAAATCCATCGTATGCTCCATCACCCATGAGGAGCTTTCGCTGATGTTTATGCAACGGCTGATGAAGGAGTTCGACGGAATGCCCGAAACGGGTATTTCCATTTTCAACAACAGCTATCACAAGAAATTTCTGCACCAGCTCGTTTCGAGCCAGCTCGACATGGACCGCCTGGATTACCTGAAGCGCGACAGCTTTTTTACTGGAGTTTCCGAGGGGGTGATCAACACCGACAGGATCATCAAGATGCTCGATATGCACGATGACAATCTGGTGGTAGAGGCCAAGGGCATCTATTCCATCGAAAAATTCATTATTGCACGCAGACTGATGTACTGGCAGGTGTACCTGCATAAAACGGTGCTGTCGGCCGAGCAGATGCTGGTGCGGATCATCCGCCGTGCACGGTATCTGGCCCGTAACGGCACGCCACTTTTTGCTACATCGCCGCTCAGGCCCTTTTTGGAACAGGAGCTTTATATGGAGGATTTTAAAGAAAATCCCGACATTCTCGACACCTTTGCCCGGCTGGATGATTTTGATATTTTTACCTCCATCAAGGAGTGGGTTCATCATCCCGACAAGGTGCTGTCGAATCTGTGCTACAGCCTGGTAAACAGGCAGCTTTTCCGTACCGAAATCATGAACAAACCCATTCCGCCCGGGGCCGTGGAAAATGTAAAAAAAGCCATCGCACGCGAGATGGGCATCAGCATGGAAGAAGCCGGTTATTTCGTATTTACGGATGTAGCCCGCAACAGCGCCTATGATCCGGCCAACGACAAAATCAATATTTTTTACCGCGACGGCAGCATTGTCGACATCTCGGAAGCCTCCGACCAACTCAACATCGATGTGCTCTCAAAAATTGTGACCAAGTATTTTATCTGCTTTCCCAAAGCCTTTGCGTCAGCATTCAAAATCTAAACATTGCCAGATGGGCTAATATTGCTATATTGCGCGGTTTTTTAGACCGTAAAAAAATTGACCTGAATCATGAAATTTACTGCAAAAGAAATAGCCCGCATCCTCGAAGGTTCCGTTGAGGGCGACGAAAATGCCGCTGTGCATAAACTTTCGAAGATTGAAGAAGGCGAACCCGGCTCGATTTCCTTTCTCGCCAATCCAAAATACACCCGCTTTATATACAGCTCCGAAGCCTCCATTGTGATCGTGGATGAAGACTTTAAAGCCGAAGGAGCCATCAAACCATCACTGATCCGGGTAAAACATGCCTACACTGCATTTGCAAAGCTTCTGGAGGTTTACAATCAGATCAAGCTGGATAAAAAGGGGATTTCGCAGCAGGCCAGCATTACCGAAACTGCCAGCATAGGAAAAGATGTATACATCGGTGCGCAGGCATTTGTAGGCGAAAACGCGGTGATCGGCAACAATTGCAAGATCTATCCGCAGGCATACATCGGCGACAATGTGCGTATCGGCGACAATACCACTGTTTTTGCCGGAGTAAAGATTTATTCCGACAATGTGATCGGCAGCCACTGCGTGATCCATGCCGGGGTGGTGATCGGTGCCGACGGTTTCGGCTTTGCGCCGCAACAGGACAACAACTACCTGAAGGTGGCCCAGATCGGCAATGTGATCATCGAGGATCATGTGGAGATCGGCGCCAATACCACCATCGACCGGGCTACTTTGGGCTCTACCATCATCCGCAAAGGTGCAAAGCTCGACAACCTCATCCAGATTGCCCACAATGTGGAGATCGGCGAAAACACCGTTATTGCGGCACAGTCGGGCGTGGCCGGATCTACCAAGATTGGCCGCAATTGCATGATCGCTGCGCAGGTGGGCATTATCGGCCACATCAACATCGGCAACAATGTGAAGATTGCCGCACAGTCGGGCGTTAGTTCCAGCGTGAAAGACGGGGCCGTAATTTTCGGCTCGCCGGCCTTCGATGCCGGAAAGTACCGCAAGGCGTATGTTCATTTCAGAAACCTTCAGAAAATTGTCGACCGCATCGATACACTGGAGAAAAAGCAGAAAGAACAGGAAGGGTAACAGGTTCGGGATGAACAAATAAAGCGGATTGCATACCTGTTGCAAATCATCCGCAAGGCAAAAGGATATTTTCTTAAGGTTTTGTTAGCAGATTGTTAACAAAAAACATCAGCCATCAGGTATTAAATCCCTTCCTAACTTCTTTAAAAAGAAAAAATTGATACTTTTGCAAGCCAGCAAAATAAAGAATTTCATTTCTTCTCAATATCATTGAAATGCAAAAAACTATAAAGGAACCTGTTACAGTATCAGGCCTTGGATTACATACGGGCAGGAATGTCAACCTCACCTTCAGGCCCGCCCCCGCAGGACACGGGTTTGTTTTTAAACGCACAGACATGGAAGGTCAGCCCGAGATTGAGGCTGTTGCCGATCATGTGGTGGATACCTCCCGGGGCACCACACTTGGCATCGGAGAGGCGAAAGTGTATACGGTAGAGCATGTGCTGTCGGCACTTGCAGGCCTTGAAATCGACAACTGCCTCATCGAAATGGACGGTCCCGAAACACCTATTATCGACGGCAGCTCCTCCGCTTACGTAAAGGCACTTCAGGAGGCAGGTTTTGAAACCCAGGATGCTGAACGCGAATACCTGGAGCTGGATACCGTGGTGAAGTATTACGATGCCGAAAACAAAATCGAAATGACGGCTGTTCCGCACAGCGAATACAAGGTGTCGGTGATGATCGACTTTGAAACGCGGGTACTTTCTACCCAAAATGCCACACTGCACACCCTGGGTGATTATGCCGCACAAATTTCGCCCTGCCGCACTTTTGTTTTCCTGCACGAGCTGGAGTATCTGCTGAAAAATAACCTCATCAAAGGAGGCGACCTGAGCAATGCCATTGTTTTCGTGAACAAAGCAGTGACCCAGGAAGAACTCGACCGGCTGGCAGCATTGTTCAATAAACCTACGGTAGAAGTAAAATCCGAAGGGATCCTGAACAACCTCGACCTTCATTTTCAAAACGAACCGGCACGGCATAAGCTGCTGGATGTGGTTGGCGATCTGGCGTTGGTGGGCAGGCCCTTAAAGGCGCATGTTTTTGCCAGCCGCCCGGGGCATATGGCCAACGTGGAGTTTGCACGGCTGTTGAGGAAAGAACTTCTGAAAAACAAACCGGGCGAAAACATCCCCGAATATGATCCGGGCGCCAAGCCGCTGTTCGATATCAACGACATCATGCGTTATCTGCCCCACCGTCCGCCATTCCTGCTGGTGGACCGCATCATGGAAATGAGCGACACCCACGTGATTGGCGTGAAGAACGTGACCATGAACGAGAGCTTCTTTGTGGGACATTTCCCTGATGAGCCTGTGATGCCCGGCGTGCTGCAGATCGAAGCCATGGCACAAAGCGGAGGTATCCTGGTATTGAGTACGGTACCTGACCCCGAAAATTATATTACCTATTTCCTGAAGATCGATGAGGTGAAATTCAGGAACAAAGTGGTTCCCGGCGACACCATTCTTTTTAAACTCGACCTGCTTGCTCCCATCCGCCGGGGACTATGCCACATGAAAGGCACCGCGTATGTCGGAAAAAAAGTTGTGATGGAGGCAGTGATGCTCGCTCAAATAGTAAAAAAAACGAAATAATATGAATCAACCACTTGCTTACGTTCATCCTCAGGCTAAAGTGGCCAAGAATGTGGTGATCGAACCTTTTGTGAATATTGAAAAGAATGTGGAGGTCGGTGAAGGTACCTGGATCGGATCAAACGTAACGATCATGGAAGGTGCACGCATCGGGAAAAACTGCAAGATCTTTCCGGGGGCGGTAATCTCGGCTATCCCGCAGGATCTGAAATTTGCCGGTGAGGATACCATCGTAAAAATCGGAAATAATACCACCGTGAGGGAATTTGTAACCATCAACCGCGGCACCAAAGCCAACTACGAAACCGTGATCGGCGACAACTGCCTGCTGATGGCGTACGTGCATATTGCCCACGACTGTATTATCGGAAATAACGTAGTGCTGGCCAATGCAGCCACCCTGGCCGGGCACATTAACATCGACGACTGGGCCATTATCGGCGGTATGGCTGCCGTGCACCAGTTTGTACAAATCGGGGCACACTGCTTTATTTCAGGTGGTGCGCTCGTGCGGAAGGATGTTCCTCCGTTTTCGAAGGCCGCGCGCGAACCGCTGTCGTACGTGGGCATCAACTCCATCGGGTTGCGCCGCCGCGGATTCAGCAACGAGCGGATTAACGCCATCCAGGATATTTACCGCACATTATATCTGAAGGGTTACAACGTATCCCAGGCCATCAGCATCATCGAAGCCGATGTGCCGGCCACACCCGATCGCGACGAGATCCTTGCCTTTATCCAGCGATCTACACGCGGGCTGATGAAAGGCTATGGAAGAATTGACAAAAAAAACAACAACGGGTAATCCGCTTTGGCGCAATCAGGCAATGCGTTTATGTGGAATAATGTAATACCTGCGGATCAAATTTTTAAGCTATTTTTGCCGAAAATTTAAAAAATACATACATCATACATGGCAACTACTGCAGATTTCAGAAACGGACTGGTGATCGACTTTAACGGTGAATTGTTTAGCATCGTTGAATTTCAACACGTAAAACCCGGCAAGGGCGGAGCATTTGTCCGTACTAAACTGAAGAACGTAAAAACCGGAAAGGTGCTTCCTCATACCTTTAATGCCGGCGTAAAGATCGATATTCAGCGTGTGGAACGCAGACCTTATCAGTTCCTCTATAAAGAAGGATCGCTTTACCATTTCATGAATTCCCAGGATTATGAGCAGACCTTCATTGATGAGTCGCTGATCAATGCACCGGAATTCCTGAAGGAAGGCCAGGAGGTGGAAATCCTGTTTCATGCCGAAACCGAATCGCCGCTCTCGTGCGAACTCCCGGCATATGTAAACCTGACGATCACCTATACCGAGCCCGGCGAGAAAGGTAATACCGCTACAAACACCCTGAAGGAAGCTACCGTGGAAACGGGCGCTATCGTTAAGGTTCCGTTGTTTATCGAAAACGGCGAAACCATCAAGGTGGATACCCGCACGGGTGAATATTCCGAAAGGGTTAAAGAATAATTTGTGTGTGTAAAAATATTAAATGACAAGACACAAGCTATAGGAGTTTGTGTCTTGTTTTTTTGGCAAAAGAACTTATGAAATTCAACAAAACCTATCAGCTACAGGAAATTGCCGGAATGATCGGCGCACGTTTTGAAGGATCGCCTGAACATCCGGTAACGGGCCTCAACGAAATTCACATGGTCGAGGACGGTGATATTACTTTTGTGGATCACCCGAAATACTACGCCAAAGCACTCAATTCCAGAGCCACCACTATTCTGATCAACAAAGAGGTGGAATGTCCCCAGGGCAAGGCGCTGCTCATTTCCGAAGATCCGTTTGCCGATTATGTAAACCTGGTCCGCCGCTTCCGTGCGTTCGAGCCCTGCAGTTCACAGATCAGCCCTACAGCCACAATCGGCGAAGGCACCATCATTCAGCCCAACAGCTTTATCGGCAACCATGTGAAAATCGGCAAAAACTGCATTATCCATTCCAATGTCAGCATTTACGATCATGTGATCATCGGCGATAACGTGGTGATCCATGCCAACAGCGTACTGGGCGCCGACGCATATTATTTCCAGCGCAAACCTGCCGGCTACCGGAAGCTGGAATCCTGCGGCAATGTAGTGATCGGCAACAGGGTGGAAATCGGGGCGCTCTGTTCCATCGACCGCGGCGTATCCGGCGATACGGTGATCGATGACGGCACCAAGATGGACAACCATTGTCAGGTGGGTCATGATACCTACATCGGAAAAAACTGCCTCATCGGGTCGCATGCCGCCATTGCCGGCGTAACCAGGATCGAAGACGATGTGATCCTGTGGGGCCGGGTGGCTGTGAACAAAGACCTGGTGATCGGAAAAGGCGCCGTGATACTGGCTACCTCAGCCGTGGATAAATCCATCGAAGGCAACGGAAAAACCTATTTCGGACAACCGGCAGAAGATGCCCGCAAGAAATGGAGGGAAATGGCCGCCATACGGCAATTGCCTGATCTGCTCAAGCGAATATAAAAGAATTAACGGATGTACGCTTGCTCTTTGTGAGGAGGTGATGTATGGGGCTTTGGCAGTGATATTACCTTAGCTTTCATGCTGTTTTTCATCCAGAACCACCTCATCCCGGTGATAAATGTCCAAAGCCAGAATAATGGCAAAGAAGCCCCAGACCGGAACGGAAGCTTTGTCGGTGTCGAGGAAATTATTGAGGAATCCGTGCGTGAAATAGGTTACCAGTGCCAGCATCGACAACAGCGCCATCAGCCTCACCTGTGGATTTCCTGCATATTTTATCACCTTCAGGGCGGTATAGATGCCGATGATCAATACCACCAGGATTGTAATCATTCCCGGCAGGCCCTGTTCGGCCATCGGCCCGATATATTCGCTGTGCGCATTTCCCAGGTCTCCTGCATTGGTACTGATAAGGGTCTTTTCCTTGCTACGCTGGAAGGGTGCATATAAAAACTGATAGGTGCCCGGCCCCCAACCCACCAGCGGGCGCTCTTTAAACATCCTGATTCCCGCCTGCCAGCGATTGATCCGCTCGAGGTTCGAGGCATCGGAAGTAATGTTGTAGATCGAATGAACATGCTCGAGCAGATCGGTGGAGGAATCCTGTTCGTTTCGCTCCAGAATCTCGATAATCTGATGCTGAAACCCGAAAAACATTGTGACCAGAATTACAACCAAGGCAAAGATCCATTTGAATTTGATGCGCAGCAATACAATCAGATACACACCAAAAGCGGCAATAAGGCTTATCCATGCCGCACGACTATAGGAAAAAACCACCGCAAGCAGAAATATCATCAAAAAGATAAACGCCGTCATGCGGATGGAAAACTTGAAGGATTTGTCAAAACTGAATCCTGCCAGGAAAGGAATGAACATGGCAAGTGCTGCACCATAGGCAGTGTGGTCGTTGAAAAACGGATCCATCACCCAGTGACCTTCCTCTTCACCAAAACCATATTTGGCATGGTTAAAGAGGGTGTACACAATCACCACCAGCAAGCCGATGGCATACAGCCACACAAATTTGCGGGTATTGCTGAAGTTTCTGAACAAAATGGCAGCCACAAAGAAAAAAGGAATCACAAACCACAACCGGGCAACCAAAAACTTCAGCGAAACCAGCGGCATTTCGCTGGTGAGGGTGGTAATCAGAATCCAGATCAGGTTGATTAAAATGGCAATGGTAAGCGGATGACGGAGCATTTTTTTGTCGAGGGCGAAACCCCCGAACAGTTTCAGGATAAAGATGATCAGCACACCGAACATCAGGGGTTCGGTAGGCAGCGAAACTCCCAGGTTGGCCTCGAAGCTGCGTATGTTCACCGCCAGGGGAGTTAGCAGCACGATGCCCATAATCAGTTTATCGAGGGCAAAGATGTACATTAGCAACACCCCCACTACCAGCGGCAGAAGAAGCGACCAGTAAAACTCCTTCACAATCAGCACGGCGTTCAACAAAATAAACAACGCGCTAAGTGCATAAACCCAATATAGTTTTACTTTTTCAGCCAAAGCAACAGGTCCTTTTTAAAAATTCCTTTTAATGGATTCGTAATTTTCGATGATCAGCACAGCTAAGAGGGAGAAAAAAAGTATCCCGATGGCTGTAAGCACCACGATCACCCAACGCACGGGATAGGCTTTTTTGTCGGCGGGATAGGGCTCGGAGATTACGCTGGCATAGCTAATATTTTTGCTGGCATTCATTACAGCATCATCATAGAGCATTTTAATTTTCCCGAACTCGGCGATCAGGTCGAAATAACGATCGTTGTACATGGTATAGAGGCCGCCTTTCTGCTCAATGTTTTCTTTCAGCTTCAGCACCTCACGGGTGTTAATGTTTTGGGCGGCATTATTTCCATCTACGGTGCGCAGAAAACCGCGGGCCACCTCGCGCGACTGGTTCGGATAGTCGATGATGCCATATACTGTCCGCAGTTCATACAGCTTGTTTTCAACCGAATCGATCTCCTGTTGCTTTCGTTGCAGGCGGTCTTCAAAAAAAACTACTACTTCATTGAATTTCTCAAGATGGGTTTCGCGTACCTTTTCGTTGTAAAAGTAAATTATGTCCTTTACCATATTGCTCGCCACCAACGGATCGGCATCGAACACCTCAATCTTCACCGATTCGTATGGAGTTTTGGAGATGCTCACATTCTGACTGTATTCGTACTCGATGGCAGACTTAAAATACTTGTAACTGGAATCGATTTTGTAGCGACTGGCAAGGTCATATTTCCTGATGATCCTATCACTGATCTCTTTGGATTCAAAAAACTGCAGCATTTGCTCCGATTCGCTTTCCTCCGAATATGGTTGGATATTGGAAGGATAAACTACGGCATGAGACTTAAACTTGGGTGTAATAAACAAAGGTGAGGAGAAAATCACAGCCAATACGATACCTATGATCAAAACCACGGCCAGATGTATCTTCCATTTGAAAAGTAACTTGAGAATATTTGTATTTGTGAAATATCGCTCCATTTGATTATCCCTTTTTTCGATTTTTACTGCGTTGCTTTGCGTTTCTGTTTCAGTATGTTGGTTTTGTATTTTTGATTTGTTTGAATCTGTATTTTGATTTGGTTTTTTTTCTGAAGCCGGTTTTGGTGGCGGATTATCCACTGGTTTTTGCGTGATATTGGTGCTGCTGTGATAAGGCTGCGGCGGCTCACGCGGTGGCACAGGCGGATCTTTGCCCTCAGGGGGATATTTCTTTTTGTGGATATTATTTCTTTCGGCAACCATGGCCCGGAAGCGGGCCGGCAGGTATTCACCAAGGTTTTCAAACATCAGGATCAGCACCAGGGTTAGCAGGAGTGCAGAAACTGTGGTAACCACCACAATCAACCACCGTATGGGGTAGGATTTACGTTCGGCTTCATAGGCGCTGTTTACCACGAACTTAGTGGGCAGCACCTCCTCGGCATCAGTTTTGGCTTCCTCGTATTTTGCCCGAAGCATGCTAAGCTGTTTTTTCTCATGCTCCAGGGCATCGCGAAGCGAAACGTAAGGGCCACCATACCGGGCCAGGATCTCGAGCTTATTCTCAAGCCGTCTTACAGCCGCTTGGTTGCCGTTAGCCAGTTCAATAGCCAGTTGCTGGTTGATCATCTCCGCCTGCGATTCGTAATCGTGCACGCCCAATGCGCGAAGCATGGAAAGGGAATCTTCCATGGCCTGTACTTCGTGACGGAGTTTGAAATACTGTTCCTTCACAATTTCGTAGGCCCGTTGCGCACGTTTTTTCTGCATTTCATTCTTTGTAGAATCCAGCAGGTCGGCAATGTCGTTGGCAATGGCGGCGGCCATCTGCGGGTCTTTATCCAGCACCGTGATCTTAACCGCCATAAACTCTGTACGCCTGAAAGTAATGTTTTCCTCGTATTCCCGGTACAGCCGTGTGAGCTTATAACCCGAAGCAGCATCGATGTTGTAATGCTCCATCAGGTCGTAGCGCTCGATGATCCTGTCGCGGATGCGGTTGGAATGCAGGATCTGCAGTAGCTGTTCGGTTTCTTCATCTTCCCCGAAATCCAGGATGTCTTCCTTTACTCCGCCCGATTCGGTGAGCAGGGCTTTCGAAATGGCATTGGTCGCCACCGGATAAAGGATGACCGTAGATTTGTACTTCGGAGTGATAAACATAGGCGAGGAGAAAATCACCGACGCGACAATAGCCAGTAAAGTGACCACAACCAATGGTTTGCGCCATTTGTACAAAAAAAGCACAATATTGGTCGAGTCGAAGTTCTCGTTGTCAGCTTTCCTAAACACCATACTCATCTAATTCAAATAAGGGCACAAAAATATGACTTTTTGAAAGCGAATTTCATTTTTGTCATTTGAATACCCATTGTTAACTAAAAATTTGCTTAAAAATTTTCTTTACTTCTGAGGATATGCACAAATCCTTTAATATTGAACAGTTTCAAAACAGTGGCAAGGCCCAGCGAAACTGCGATCATCACCATGAAATTGTAAATCCAGTTTTCGAAGAGCATTTTCGAGAAATAATTGATCAGGTACAGTCCGGCCAGGAACACAGCCAGCGCTGAAAGATACCTGAAGTCGGGCCTGAGCCTGAAAATCCTTACGGCAATGATCACCTGAAATATGGCTGTAGTGAATTGTGCTGCAAGGCTTGCCCAGGCCGATCCCACAGCAAAAAGCTTTGGAACCAGGATAAAGTTGGCTATCAAATTGAGCAACATACCCAAAAAAGCCACTATATTCAGTAGTTTCAGGTTTCCGTTTGCAGTAAGCAGGGTTCCAAAAATGTAGGTGGTGGAGATGGCGATAAATCCCAGCATCAGCAATCTGAATACTTCTGCCGATTGATTCACGTGCTCGAGGTACATCAGATCCATCAGTTCGTAACTGTAAAAATGCGAGCCAAAAGCGATGATTGATGAAAAGATGATAAGCAGCGTAAAGGCGAGCCTTACCACATGCACCACCGGCTCGTTTTGCTTGATCATGCGTGCGAACAGCGGCAGCAGCAATACCGAAAACAGGTAGGCGATCATGTGGGAGGCATCCAGGAGCCGGTAAGCCGAGGCGTAAATCCCTGCTTCGGAATCGCCCAGCGAGCCGGGCAGCAGCCTTTCGATCATCACCGAATCGATCCGGTTGTAAAATGTCATTAGCAGCGCCAATATGGCAAACGGGAAGCTTTGCTTTAGGATCATCACAAAAAATGCCCGGTTCCAATTAAGCCTTCTGAAGGCGGCTTTCTTGATGACGATGATTACGGCAATGATTACCGTAAGCGAATAGGCAGCAGTTTGTGCGTACACAAACCATTCGATCCTGAACGGTGAGCTAGTGACGTGGCCCCAGAGCAACACGCCGCAAATCAGGATCATCAGCAGGCGGTCGAGTACCGAAAGCACACTGTCGGTGCGAAACAGCAGCAGACCGGAAATATTGGAGCGCAGGTACAGGATAAACGAAAGCAGAAACTGATTGATACATAGGAATGCTAAGAGTTTAAGCTGCTCAGGGCCAAATCCGATCATAATTCCCGCCGAAAAAGTCACCACGGTAAACAGTACCGCCAGCATAAACTTAATGATGACAATGCCTGAGAAATGCTTGTTGAGCAATTGGTTGTGCTGGGCAATATTGCGGTTGTTGTAGTTGGTAATGCCCAGGTCGAGCAGGATATTAAACAGAAAAGAGAAGTTGAACACGGCAAAATAAAAGCCATAGTCCTCCGCTCCTACCACATTCTGAACTGTGCGGTCGATGCCGAGAATCCAGAACGGCTTTACCAGCAGGTTAAGAAAGAGCAGTAAAATCAGGCTAGATAGGAATTTCTTTCTCATTCACTTCGCACGCTCGTCTTCAAATTAGCTCATATCTAAATATGGACGGAAATCTGCACCTTTTGGTTGCGTTCATTTCCGGCTGCAAAATTAGCCTCAAAAACTTCATCTGCGGGCGAAAAATTCTTTTCCGCAGAATAATCGACGGCATCACGTGATATGAAGGCTTTTCGCATCAGGAAATTTATTTAGAGCACATAAAAATTAATGCCTTACGGAACAAAATTTCACAATCCTGCTTAACTTTGCCTGTACAAATTTCAAATACTGATGATCAAGCGAAATTTACATCTGTTGCTTTACCACAACTTCGGCAAAGGCCTGTACGAATGCTGGATATTCTGATCAATCCCCCCTCTTTTCGTTAGTGAAAATTCATTTTCATCTTTAACATTTTTTCCAGTAACTTTTTTCCATTAACTTTTTTCCATTAACGTTTCCCTCAATAACTTTTCACATGAAAGGTATTGTTTTCGATATCAAGCGTTTTGCCATTCACGACGGGCCGGGAATCCGCACCACGGTATTTTTGAAGGGATGCCCGCTGCGCTGCTGGTGGTGCCACAATCCTGAAAGCCAGGAGCTACAGAGCGAGGAAGATGTAAAGCAGGTGATGGTGGACGGGGTGCGATTTGAAAAAAAGGAGTCCATAGGCAAACAAATGACTGTGGAAGAAGTGATGCAGGTGATCGATAAGGAAGCCGTTTTCTACACCGAATCGGGTGGCGGGGTCACATTCAGCGGCGGAGAACCGATGGTTCAGCATGGTTTTTTGCTGGAACTGCTAAAGGCATGCAAAACGGGCGGCTATCATACAGCCGTTGATACCTGCGGGCACGCTTCACCCGGACACTTCAAAATGATCATTCCTTTCACAGATCTGTTTTTGTTCGACCTGAAACTGATCAACAGTGAGGGTCACCTGAAATACACCGGACAAAACAACCGGCTGATCCTGGAAAATCTGGATCTTTTGCTGCAATCCGAACGAAAGGTCACCATCCGCATTCCTGTGATTCCGGGCATCAACGATGGTGAAGAAGAGATCAACGCATTTATCGGGCACCTCGAAAAAAGAAAAAGTATCAGGGAAATTCATCTGCTGCCCTATCATGCCATGGCTAAAAACAAATACACGCGTTTTGCGAAAGATAATAAGCTGAATGGATTAAAAAGTATGGAAAGGGAGGAACTGGAAGGAATGAAGAAGCGATATGAGGAGCATGGATTTTCGGTAAAGATCGGAGGATAGTTCAATCGGCAGCTTGCCCCGCCGAAGCGCAGCGAAGGCGGGTCGCCAGTCGTCATTATCAAGACGAAAGTTTAGAGAAATCATGAAATTAAAAAAAGCATCATACAACAAGTAATGAACGAAAGAATAAAATATTTACGCGAACAAAGCCTGAATGGGGTAAACCGGATCACGGCGGAACGTGCGCTGCTGGTTACCGAATTTTACAAAAGCGACCGCGCACAGCAGGTATCGGTGCCGGTTCGGCGTGCGCAGGCATTCGAATACATTTTAAAAAACAAACACATCTGCATCAATCCCATGGAACTGATCGTGGGCGAACGCGGTCCGGCGCCCAGGGCGGTACCCACGTATCCGGAGGTCAGTTTGCACACGTTGGAAGATCTCGACATTCTGGATGCGCGGCCGAAGGTTTCGTACAAGGTGGACCAGGAAACCCGGGATGCCTACCGCGATGTGATTATTCCTTTCTGGAAAGGCAAAAGCAACCGCGAAAAGATCATGGCAAACATGGATCGGGCATGGCTTGATGCCTATGAAGCCGGCATGTTCACCGAATTTCAGGAGCAGCGGGCGCCGGGACATACCGTTGCCGGAAACAAGATTTACGGAAAAGGCATGCACGATATCCAGTGGGACATCAAGGTGGCTATGGAGAAGCTGAATTTCTTCGACGATCCGGAAGCGCTGAACAGGCGGGAGCAACTAAAGGCCATGCACATTGTCGCCGAGGCCATCATCATGTATGCCGGGCGTCATGCTGAAAAACTCGAACAACTGGCAGAAGATGAAAACGATGAAAACCGTAAAATTGAATTGCTGCAAATAGCAGAGATTTGCCGCAGGGTGCCGGCCAATAAGCCGGAAACTTTTCATGAAGCACTGCAGTATTACTGGTTTGTGCATGTGGGGGTAATCACCGAACTCAATCCCTGGGACAGCTTTAATCCGGGGCGGCTCGATCAGCACCTGTATCCATTTTATAAAACTGAACTCGAAAACGGCACCCTTACCACAGAAAAAGCCACAGAGCTACTGGAATCGTTCTGGGTGAAGTTCAACAACCACCCGGCGCCACCGAAGGTCGGGGTAACGGCACAGGAAAGCAACACCTACACCGATTTCGCGCTGATCAACCTGGGCGGCGTTAAACCCGACGGATCGGATGCGGTAAACGAACTAAGCTACATCATCCTCGACGTAATCGAGGAAATGCGCATCCTGCAGCCCAGCAGCATGGTTCAGCTCAGCAAAAAGAATCCTGACCGATTTATTCAGCGGGCAGTGAAGATCACCAAAACCGGCTTCGGTCAGCCCTCCATTTTCAATACCGACGCCATTGTACAGGAACTTATCAGGCAGGGCAAATCCGTGACGGATGCCCGAAACGGTGGCGCCAGCGGATGTGTGGAAACCGGCGCCTTCGGTACCGAGGCCTACATCCTCACTGGCTATTTCAACCTGGCAAAAATTCTCGAGATCACCCTGAACAACGGCATTGATCC
This sequence comes from Bacteroidales bacterium, assembly GCA_046542305.1. Classification (GTDB taxonomy): domain Bacteria; phylum Bacteroidota; class Bacteroidia; order Bacteroidales; family 4484-276; genus JBKHBQ01. The sequence continues at coordinate 18,573 of JBKHBQ010000004.1, read as the reverse complement.
GCGAACGGGAAAACAGATCGGGCTAAGAACCGGTAATCCGGAGGATTTCAATTCATTTGAAGACCTGATGGAAGCCTACCGGAAGCAGGAAAATTATTTTGCCGACATCAAGATCAAGGGCAACAACATCATCGAGAAACTTTTTGCCGAAAATCTTCCGGCGCCTTTTCTGTCGCTGATCATCGACGATTGCGTGGCCAATGGCCGGGATTACAACGCCGGCGGCGCCCGATACAACACCAGCTATATTCAGGGCGTGGGCCTTGGCAGCCTCACCGACAGCCTTACCGCGCTGCGCCATCACATTTTCGACCGGGGAACCGTTTCGATGAAAAGGTTTCTGGATGCACTTGCAAATAATTTTAAAGGTGACGAAGAACTTCGCTACAAACTGCTATATGAAACACCCAAATACGGCAATGACGATGATTACGCCGACGAGCAGGCCCGGTTGATCTTCGAGATTTTTTACAATTCGGTGAACGGAAGGCCCACGGCCCGTGGCGGAAAATTCAGGATCAACCTTTTGCCCACCACCTGCCACGTATATTTCGGCAGCGTAATCAGGGCGCTACCCGATGGCAGGAAAGCCGGAGAGCCTTTGTCGGAAGGCATTTCACCGGTTCAGGGCGCCGATAAATATGGCCCTACAGGAGTGATTAAATCGGCCTCCAAACTCGATCATATCCGCACCGGCGGAACTTTGCTCAACCAAAAATTCTCGCCTTCGTTCTTTAGTGATGATGACAGCATCACAAAGGTTTCGCAGCTTGTCCGCAGCTACTTCAGGCTTGACGGCCATCATATTCAGTTCAATGTAGTTTCGGCCCAAACACTCCTTGATGCCCAGAAGCATCCTGAAAAATACCGCGACCTGATCGTGCGCGTGGCCGGCTACAGCGATTATTTCAACGACCTGGGTGAGGATCTGCAGAATGAAATCATCCGCAGAACGGCACATGAAGAAGTTTGATACTTGTTATACCGCAAAAATAATTCAGCGAAGCGAATGCTTCGCCAACCGGGCTTGTGAATTAGAACTGTGAAACTCACCATAAAAAATATGAATATGTTCAGTAAAGAAACGTACATCAACAGAAGAAAAAAACTGAAATCAGACGTAGGACACGGCATGCTCTTATTCTTAGGGAATAATGAAAGCCCGATGAATTACGCCGACAACACGTATCATTTCAGGCAGGACAGCACTTTCCTGTATTTTTTCGGCATCAGTCATCCAAACCTTGTCGCAATGATCGACTGCGAAAGCGGGGAGGAAATCCTTTTCGGCGACGACTATACCATCGACGACATTGTATGGATGGGCAAGCAGCCGACCATTGCAGATCGCGCACAGGAATGCGGCGTAGGCAAAACCTTGCCCGTGTCGAAACTTGCGTCCGAACTGCTGCGCATTAAATCGCAGCGGCGGAAAATCCATTTCCTTCCGCCCTATCGCCCGGAAAACAAGATCAAGTTGTTCGAATGGCTTGGGATTGCACCCGTGCAGCAACAGGATTCAGCTTCATTGGAATTTGTGAAGGCGGTGATCGCACAGCGAAATTACAAAACCGATCAGGAGGTTGCAGAAATCGAAAAGGCTGTAAATATTACCGCCGACATGCACATTGCAGCCATGAAAATGGCCGGGCCCGGCATGAAGGAATCGGAGATCTCTGCCGAAATGGACCGCATCGCACAAGCGGCCGGCGGACAAATTGCATTTCCTGTAATTGCCACCATCAACGGACAAACCCTGCACAACCATTATCACGGCAATACGCTTAAAAGCGGGCAGCTTTTCCTGCTCGATTGCGGAGCCGAAACCGAAATGGGCTATGCGGGCGACATGTCGAGCACGTTCCCGGTAGATAAAACCTTCACCGAAAGGCAAAAGGAAATCTATCAGGTGGCCCTCGATGCGCATGAAGCCGCCATCGCAATGCTAAAACCGGGAGTGCCGTTTAAAGAAGTATATTTCGAGTCGGCGCGAACCATCCTTCGCGGTCTGGGATCTCTGGGCTTTTTTAAAGGCGATGTGGACGAAGCCGTTGCCGAAGGTGTACATGCCATGTTCTTCCCCTGCGGACTGGGGCACATGATGGGCCTCGATGTGCACGATATGGAAGATCTGGGTGAACAATACGTAGGCTATGATAACGAGCCCAAAAGCAAGCAGTTCGGGCTTAAGTCGCTGCGCCTGGCGCGAAAACTGGAACCCGGATTCGTGCTCACCATCGAGCCGGGAATTTATTTCATTCCCGATCTGATCGATAAATGGCGCACCGAGAAAAAATTCAAAGATTTCCTCAACTACGATAAACTGGAAGAATACAAGGATTTTGGCGGATGCAGAAATGAAGAAGATTTCCTGATCACGGAAGACGGGGCACGATTACTCGGAAAACCGATCCCGAAGCGGATCGAAGATGTGGAGGCTCTGCGGTAATCCACAGAAACTGTTCACAACGGAAGGATGCCGGCCGATGTATTCCTTTAAATTTCATACATTTGTTAAGAAAAAGAAAGGAACCAAAATGAGCATCAGGAAATTCGATTGGCAACCTCCCGTAAACTGGCTTAAGATCAACACCATCGACATGCATACAGGGGGCGAACCCTTACGGGTATTTATGGAAGGCTTGCCTGAGATAAAGGGCGATACCATTCTCGAAAAGCGAAAGTACTTCAGGGAAAATCTGGATTATATCCGCACCGGAACCATGTATGAGCCGCGGGGCCATGCTGACATGTATGGGGCAGTTTTAACCGAACCTGTTTCGGATGATGCAGACCTCGGCGTATTTTTTATGCACAACGAAGGCTATAGCACCATGTGCGGACATGCCATGATCGCCCTGGGAAAGCTGCTGATCGAAACGGGTATGTTTGAAGCCGGTTCTGAAAACCCGGAAATCTGCATCGATGCCCCTCCCGGGCAGGTGAGGCTGAGCGTAAATAAGGACGGAAACCGTGTGATCTCGTCTGCCTTTATCAATGTGCCTTCCTTTGTGCTTTACCGAAACCAGAGTGTTCCGGTGGCAGGGATCGGAAGGATTAATTTCGATGTAGCCTATGGCGGGGCATTTTATGCTATTGTACAGGCCAAACAACTGGGATTGTCCCTCGGTCAGGCAGATTTTCAAAAAACCATCGATTTTGGCAGAAGGATCAAACAGGCAGTGGCTGATCATTTTAAAATCAAACATCCTTTTGAAGAAGATCTGGGGTTTTTATACGGAACTATTTTCGTGGGCGACCCACACGATTCCAGCCATCACAGCCGCAATGCCTGTGTTTTTGCCAATGGTGAACTCGACCGCTCGCCCACCGGATCGGGATTGAGCGCGCGGGCTGCGCTGCATCACGCGAATGGAGAACTGGAAATCGGAGAGAAAATCACTGTGGAAAGTATTCTGGGGACTACCATGGATGTGGAAATTGTGGATGTGAATACCTTCGGGCCACATCCGGCGGTAATTCCCGAAGTGAGCGGAACAGCCCATTTCACCGGAAAAAATGAATTCTGGTTTGATCCGGCAGATCCGCTGAAGAAAGGTTTTATTCTGAGATAAAAAAAGTTTTAAGGCCCATGAATCATCCCTGGCTTTCAATCCCGTGGCAGGATTACGAACAGCATATGGCCGACCCTTCCGTGGGGCAACTGCAACTGCTCAGCCGGATCACCAAAAATTTGCTCGATGAATACAAGCCAGCGTCTCTTGCCATCCTTGGCATTGGCACCGGTAACGGACTGGAGCATGTAAGTCCTGAAATTACGCCGGTGGTATATGGCATTGACATCAATCCGCAGTATCTGGAAATTGTACAACAACGCTACGCAGCAAAGATGCCGGGATTGCAGCTTATCACCTCGGATCTCAACCGTGAGGATATACCATTTGATAATGCCGACCTGGTGATCGCAGGGTTGATTTTCGAATACCTCGATCCTCAAAAAGCAGTTGAAAAAATTGCACGTTGCATCGGGCCATCCGGAATCATCGCCTCCATTACACAAAAAACAGGAAAATCCACTTTTGTTTCCCCCACAAAATATGAATCACTAAAAAATCTGGGCGCACATCATAAGGATGTTGACGACAACATGCTTGAACAACTTTTTAAACAACATGGCCTGACCCGCATTCACCGAAAACAACACCCTTTGCAATCGGGCAAATTATTAATTGAATTACTTTTACGGCGATAAACCAAAAGATCAAAAACGATGAAATTTTCCTATTTAATCCTCAGCTTTTTACTTGTTTTCAATACTTTGGATGCGTTTTCCTGCACGGTGATTGTTGCAGGTAAAGATGCCACCACCGACGGCTCCGTGATTGTTTCGCATTCGGATGCCGGGCCCGATTGCCGGGTGCACGTAGTTCCGGGCCAGACCTATCCTGAAGGCGCCATGGCTCCCGTGTACTGGGGCATGGTTGACTCGGGCAGGCCGCTTGGCGATTACGGCGATACCCTGGGTTTTATCCCGCAGGTGCGCGAAACCTACACTTATTTCCAGAGCGCCTATCCGCAGATGAACGAACACCAGCTTGCCATCGGCGAAAGCACCACCAGCCAGCGGGAAGAATTGAAACTCGACCTTTCAGTGGCCAACCAGATCATGTCGATCGAGCAGGCACAGGCATTTGCGCTGCAACGCTGCAAAACTGCGCATGAAGCGCTGGAACTGATCACATACCTGCTCGAAACCTATGGATTCAGGCCATCCTGTGTTGGCGAATCCGAAGACCTGGTGCTTGCCGATCCCAATGAAGCGTGGGTGCTGGAGGTATTTTCGGTTGGCAACGACTGGGAACCCGGCAGCGGCAAACCGGGATGCATCTGGGCTGCACAGCGTGTACCCGACGATGAAGTGCTGGTAATTCCCAACTGGGCCATCATCAAGGAAATCGACATCAACGATACTGCCAATTTCAGGGCTTCGAGCAACTATATGCAGGAAGCCATCGACCGCGGCTGGTACGATCCTGACAGCGGAAAGCCTTTTATCTGGCAGGATGCGTACGCTCCCGTTCCCCGCGAATGGGCCACCGGCCGTTTCTGGCTGTTTTATTCACAGGTGGCTCCCGAATATGCCGAATGGCCCGACCGCTACACCACCGATCCTTTCGCCGGCGACGGACAGTATGTTCAGTATGTCGAACCGTTGTCGATCTATCCCTTCTCCGTAAAACCCGACAAAAAAATATCGGTGAAGGATGTGATGGATTTTCAGCGTTCCACCTTTGCGGGAACAATTTATGATAAGGAAAACGCACCCGGCTGGTACTATCCCGGCGCCGACGGCCACATGGTACTAAGTGACCATGCCACCCCCTTTCCCACCGAAGACATGCGGAAGCTTCTGAAGATCAACCAGCGTCGCAATGTGGCACGTGCCCGCGGCGAGTACGGCATGATTGCACAGCTTCGGGGCTGGCTGCCCAATGAGGTGGGTGGCATTTACTGGTTTTATGTAGACAACGCGTTCACCAGCCCTTATGTGCCGATGTATGCCGGTATCACTGAGGTAGCTGAATGCTATAAAACTTATGATCCTGAAGTTTTCAGCGACAACTCCATCCGCTGGGCGGTGGATTTTGTAGATAACCTCCTGTACCTCCGCTGGCAGAAAGCAGTGAAAGATTTGCACGAGATGCGCGATCCGATGGAACAGGCATTTTTCGATGAGCAGGAATCCGTTGATCAGCAGTTTACGGAGCTAAACCGGAAAAACCCGGAAAAAGCAAAGCAATACCTCACCAATCTGACCATTGAGCGACAGGAAAAAGCATTGAAAATGTATCAGGATCTCCGCATCAGGCTTATCACAAAGTATACGAATAATAAGCAGGGCATTTAGGCAGTCGGCAGTGGGCAGTCGTCAGTTGGAGGTCGGCGGTATTCAGCGAGAGCTGGTCAGCAATTATTGATTAACCATTAATCATTTACGATTAACGATTCACAATTCACAATTAACAACCAGGCACTTAAATCGGACCTACTGCTACTTCTGACCGCCATCATCTGGGGGTTTGCTTTTGTAGCGCAGCGGGCGGGCATGGAGTATACCGGACCTTTCACCTTCAATGGGATCCGTTTTGCGCTGGGCAGCCTGTCGCTGGTACCTTTGCTATACCTGAAAATACCCGGCAGGCGCAGAATCCAATCCGCTGCCGTCTGGGACCGGATCACCGTTTCGGGAGGTTTATTGGCCGGGTTGGCCCTGTTCATTGCCGCCAGTTTTCAGCAGATCGGCATTGTGTACACCACGGCGGGAAAAGCAGGCTTCATCACAGGTTTATACGTGATCATGGTACCGGTACTGGGCATGTTTATCCGGCAACGAACCAAAATCAACGTCTGGGCAGGAGCAGTTTTAGCAGTCATCGGGCTAAACCTGCTAAGCATCCGCGAAAATTTCACCATCGATCCGGGAGATGCACTGGTATTGATTTCTGCGATCTTCTTTGCCGTCCATATTCTTATCATCGGAAATTACAGCAGCAGAGCCGGAGCAGTGCGGCTGTCGATTGTTCAGTTTGCACTCTGTGCGCTGCTCAGCCTGATTGCTGCGGTATTCACTGAAGAAATCCGGTGGCAGCCGATACTTGATGCGGCCGTTCCGATTATCTACGGCGGGGTATTTTCTGTGGGTATCGCATATACCCTGCAGGTGGCTGGGCAACGCCATGCACATCCGTCGGCGGCTTCCATCATTTTAAGTCTTGAATCGCTGTTTGCCGTTATCGGCGGATGGCTGATCCTGGGTGAGTATTTGTCAGCCAGAGGAATGGCAGGGTGTGCGCTAATGCTCTTCGGAATGATCGTTTCACAACTCAATTTGCGGAAAGCAGCAAAACTGAAAAAGACTCTGTGAAACCCTGCCACTAATCTCCGGCAAAGCTGCAAACATGCACCCAAGCCGGATCATAGCTTTTGAAATACCATAAAAACCGAAAGCAATACCGGGCGGGTTCAGAAAAAAAATGCCCTACCTTTGCGGCAAAAAGTGCAGGATGAAAATTGCGGTCAATACACGTCTTCTTCTCACGGGCCGGCTCGAAGGCATCGGATGGTTTACCTACGAAAACCTGAAACGCATCACCCGTCAGCATCCCGAACACGAATTTTATTTTCTGTTCGACCGGAAATACAGCGATGATTTCATTTTCTCCTCCAACGTGTATCCGCTGATAGTCCATCCGCAGGCACGCCATCCAATCCTTTACTACCTGTGGTTTGAACACATGATTCCTTCGGTTCTGAAAAAGATCGGCGCCGACCTGTTTTTTTCACCCGACGGGTACCTGTCGCTGAAAACCAATGTACCGTCAATGAACGTGTTTCACGATCTTAACTTTGAGCATTACCCGCAGGACCTGCCCTGGTACGAGCGTTTGTACTACAGGAACTATTTTCCTGAATACGCCCACAAGGCTTTGCGTATTGCCACGGTGTCGGAATACTCGAAAAAAGATATTGTAAAACTTTACGGGGTGGATAACCAAATAATTGATGTGGTGTACAACGGCGCCAATGAAAAATTCGTCCCTTTGTCGCCTGACGTTCAAAAGGAGGTTCGCATGAGATATGCTGCCGGCGCACCGTATTTCCTGTTTATCGGATCGCTGCATCCACGCAAGAACCTGGCGCGGCTGTTTCCGGCCTTCGATCGCTTTAAACATGGCGACGGCCATGGGGTAAAACTGATGATCGTGGGTGAAAAGAAATGGTGGACCCCGCCCATCCAAAGGGCTTTCGATGACATGCAACACAAAGAGGATGTGATTTTTACCGGCAGATTGAATGCTGTGGAACTTCACAGGGTGCTCGCTTCCGCACTGGCCACCACCTATGTGAGCTATTTCGAAGGCTTTGGCATTCCCATCGTGGAATCTTTTTATTGCGACGTACCGGTGATCACCTCCAACATCACCTCCATGCCTGAGGTAGCCGGGGATGCCGCGGAACTGGTCGATCCTTTTTCGGTTGATTCCATCACCGGAGCACTTACAAAAATTGCCAATGATGAAAAGCACAGGCAACTCCTGATCGAAAGAGGAAGGGAAAGAAAAAAAATGTTCAGTTGGCAGCAAACATCCGAACGGCTTTGGTGTTCTATTCAGAAATTAATCGACCAAATCGACAAATAATGAGGTTTTATCTGGCATCGATCCTTTTTCTGATAAGCATTTCCATCCAATTATCAGCCCAAACCAAATCTGAAGCAGTTGAAAAATCACTTGTATTTCTTTCCAACCTTGAAGCAGAAAATTTCGAGGCAAACAGGCCGATGATGGCCGACGCCTATGCCGATGGAAGTTTTGCGGAGAAACTCGCCGGTTCCTGGAATTTTCAAACCAGCCGCCTCGGGAATTTTCAAATGCTTAAAGACATCAAGTACGACCGCTTTCGCGATTATGATATTGTGTACCTCAATTGTACTTTTGAAGAGGAAGACTATACTATCAAACTGGTTTTCAACAGCCGGCTCGAAATCACGGATGTATACTTCATCCCCTATCCCCCGCTAATTCCGGCAGGCAAGCTTAATACCGTCTGGATCATCGTATTTCTGATTTTATGGGAACTGGCCTGGAAAGCCCTGGGCATGTGGAAAGCCGCCCAAAACAGACAGATGGTATGGTTTCTCACCATATTTATCATTCCCACGGCAGGGATTCTTCCGATAGTTTATACGTTGTTTGTAAAAGAAAGAACCGCCTAATATGTAATCTCCATGTCATCCTCGGTCCAGTCGGGGCAATCGTTGCATTCGAGGCTGCGGTTGTACATCTGCATGGCGCGGTAGCTCATGCCCATGCTTGAGAAGCCTCCGTCGTGGAAGAGGTTTTGCATGGTCACCTTTTTGGAAAGATCCGAAAACAGTGTAATGCAATAATCAGCGCATTCGTCGGCAGTGGCATTGCCAAGGGGCGACATGCGTTCGGTGAAGTCCATCAGTCCCTCGATGCCTTTTACGCCGCTGCCGGCAGTGGTGCGTGTGGGCGACTGTGAAATGGTATTGATGCGTACCCGCTTCTCGCGGCCGTAAATGTACCCGAAACTGCGCGCGATGGATTCGAGCAGCGCCTTGGCATCGGCCATATCGTTGTAGCGGTAAAGGGTTCGCTGTGCCGCAACATACGACAGCGCCACCACCGATCCCCATTCGTTGAGTGCGTCGAGTTTAAAAGCTATCTGCAGCACTTTATGAAATGACACGGCGGACACATCCAGGGTTTTCAGGAAATAATCGTAGCGAAGATCATTGTAAGGCCTACCCTTGCGCACGTTCATCGACATACCGATGGAATGCAGGATAAAATCGATCCTGCCATCAAAATGTTCCATGGTTTTATTGATGAGCTCCCCAATGGCCTTGTTATCGGTGGCATCGGCAGGGATGACGATGGATTCGGTGGCTTTGGCCAGATCGTTGATTTCGCCGAACCGCAATGCGGCGGGAGTATTTGTTAGTACAAACCTGGCGCCTTCCTCGTAAGCCCGCTCGGCAACTTTCCAGGCTATTGACAACTCGTTAAGCGGTCCGAAAATGATTCCCTTTTTCCCTTTCAGTAAATTATATGCCATGATTTTTTCAGTTTGGATGTTCGTAAAACGATTGCAAAAGTAAAAAATATTCTCATCCAAATATTTAGATGTGTTAGCTGTTAATTTTGAAGCAGTTCGCGGGCGGTTTCCAGGGCAGAGCTGCTGATGCGTGAATCGCTGAGCATTTTTGCAATTTCGTCAATGCGTTCATTGGCAGGCAACTCCTTCACCATGGTTCGGGTGCTGTCGGGCAGGTTTTCCTTATACACCAGGTAATGATGGTTTCCCCGGGCAGCAATCTGGGGCAGATGGGTAATGGAAATCACCTGCATTCCTGCAGACATTTGCTTCATGATACTGCCCATCTTGCCGGCCACTTCTCCGGATACGCCACTGTCGATCTCATCAAAAATAATGGTGGATATGATTTTTCTGGATGCGATCAACGATTTAACGGCCAGCATGAGCCGCGACAGTTCGCCGCCGGAGGCCACCCTGGCAATTTCCATCGGCGTACCGCCTTTGTTGGCATTAAACATCAGCATCACCTGATCCTGGCCGTTTCGGTTTTTTTCTTCGGTGCGCCCGAGTATGATCTCGAACCGGGCATCCGGCATTCCCAGTGATTGCACGATTGCAAGCACCTGTTTCTGCATTTCCGGAATAGCCTGTTTGCGGCTTTTGGTGAGGGCCAAAGCCAGTTTTTGCAATTCCACTTCTGTAGCTTGAAGTTCTTTTTGTGTTTGCGCAATGCGGTCGGCAAGCGAGGAAAAATCATCGATTTTGCGGGCGTAATCTACTTTCACATCAATCAGTTCTTCCACCGAATTCACACGATGTTTCTGCTCAAGATGGTAAATAAGGTTGATTCGTTCGCTGAGTTGCCCGGCACGTTCGGGATCTACGGTAACCTTGTCCTCAAGCCGTTCCATTTCCCTGCCCATATCCTGCAACTCCAGGTAATTGCTTTCCACGCGTTGGAACAGCGCCGCCAGTTCGGCAGAAATGGATTTCAGCGGTTTCAGTTCTGTCTTCAATTCCGACAGCATCGACATCAGTCCGGGTTCGTTGTTCATCAGCCGCACGGCATTTTGCAGCCTTGTTTTAATTTCACCGGCATGGGTCAGCATCTCCAGTTCCTCCTCGATCTCTGCCTGCTCTCCGGCTTTCAATTGTGCTGCCTCCAGTTCGTCGTACTGAAACCTGAAAAAATCCTGCTCAGTTCTGGCTTTTTCCTCCTCTTCGCCAAGATGCTGCAACTGTGATTTCAATTTTCTGTATTCTGCATAAAGCTTTCGGTAAGCGGCAAGTTCCTGCTGATTTCCGGTAAAACTATCCAAAACCGTCAGTTGAAAATCGTGATCCTGCAGGATGCCTGTGGTATTCTGTGAATGAATATCCACCATTTTTTCGGCCAGATCTTTTAATACATTGAGCGTAACCGGCGTATCGTTAATAAAAGCGCGGGATTTGCCCGAGGGCAGGATTTCACGGCGCAGGATGGTGGATTGCGGCTCGTAGTCCAGATTTTGTTCGGCAAAAAGTTGTTTGTTATCCAGGCGAGTGATATCGAAAATTCCCTCAACAAAGCATTTCTCGGTGTTGTTCTTCAAAACCTGCAGATCGGCACGCTGACCAAGGATCAGCGACAGGGCGCCCATGATGATTGATTTTCCGGCGCCTGTTTCGCCGGTAATCACCGAAAAACCCTCATAAAAATCAACTTGCAGTTGCTCGATGAGGGCATAATTCTTTATGGACAAATGTGTTAGCACAGCTACGACCGGTTTTTTGTATTAAAGCCGTGGCAAAAATACGTAAATAACGTCAGCATCGAAAAACAAGAAATCAACAGCGATTAATTCTGCTGGAGGATTTTCTGGTAGTCGTTGGCGTGGGAAGGATCAATTTCCTTGAGGATGTTTACCGCCTTGGTTTTATCCATGGGTGCGGCATCGGTAAAGATATTGATAAATTCATCACGTTTGGCTTCGAGGAAAAGCTGCATGATGAAAAGATTGGGTTTTTCGCGGTGAGCCATTTGCAGAGTTTCCAAAGCATCCATAATACCCTGGCGTCCTTTCTCAATGTTATCCTGCATCAGATCGAGCCCCTGACGGTGGTACTGATACCAGAATTTGCGCACATTGCTATAGGATGTGTTGTTGAGATTTTCAGCCAGCCAGTACCTGTTTTTCATGCCTTCGAAGGCTTTCCATCCTGATTCGCGGGCACCCTGAGCAGTATTCACGATATTCTGTGCTTTATCAAAATACGGCGATCCGCCATTCAGCTTAAAGGAATCGAAATCGAGTCCGAGGAAAGTATACAGGTAATAGGCGATGGTAGCGGTGAGGTTATTGCTGAAGGTGTTTTCCACATAATCGATGGACTGGCCCTCCTGCCACTGAAACTGAAAATCGTTGTCGAGATAATTGAACATGGTGGTGTTGTAGGAAGTACCGTACACCGGGCGGCGAAGCACCAGGTTGATCCTTCCGCGAAACTCATCCGACGACAACTCTTCTGTAATGGTAATGGCAATGGTGCATTCGATGCGTTCATCGATCTTGTAGGAATAGTTGGTCCACTGCCGTTCGTTCACCAATTCGTAAAGCCCTTTCCGGAGCTCCTGGAATTTTTCACGGTTGGTTTGCTGGATCTGTGGTGCCGAGACCTGCACCGAACAATTAAACTCCTGGGCTTTCAGCCCGATTCCTGGAAACAGGAAGAGCAAAGCGGCCAGGGTAAAGAATTTTTTATACCAGGTGTTTGTCATGATGTTCTTTTGTTCGCAATACCGGATTATTTTATCAAGCCGGCAATTTTGTCAAGGATATCTGCAGCCACTTCAGGTTTGCTTTTCAGCGGATATTCGGCAATGCTGTCGTCACGCCCGATCAGCGTAATTTTGTTTGTGTTGCCGCCGAAACCGGCTCCCTCATCCCTGAGAGAGTTAAGAACGATCAGATCAAGATTTTTATTATGAAGCTTTTTGCGGGCATTTTCCAGTTCGTCATCAGTTTCGAGGGCAAAGCCAATCAACACCTGATCAGTGGTTTTTGCCTTTCCCATTGCTGAGAGAATATCGATGGTTGGCCGCAGGTTTATTTTACTTAATCCAGCTTGCTTTTTCACCTTCTGCCCGTGCACTTCCACAGGCGTAAAATCAGCCACTGCAGCCGACATGACGGCGATCTCCGATTCGGCAAAAACCTTCATCACTTCATCGTGCATCTGTTGGGCCGAAACCACATCGATGCGCCGGATGTTGGGATGACTAACATTAAGATTAACCGGGCCGGCAATCAGCGTAACTTCAGCACCCCGTTGGGCTGCCTCCTCAGCAATAGAAAAGCCCATGAGCCCGCTGGAGTAATTTCCGATAAACCTAACCGGATCGATGGCTTCATAGGTAGGCCCTGCCGTAACCAGCACCTTTTTACCTGAGAACTGCTGTAGGGTTTCAAAATGTTCACGGATTACACGGAGGATGTTTTCGGGTTCCTCCATTCTTCCGGCGCCGCACAATCCGCTGGCCAGTTCGCCTACCTGGGGTTCGATCAGCCTGTTGCCGAACGCCACCAATTTCTTTACGCTTGCTGCAGTGGTTGGGTGCCTGTACATATCCAGATCCATGGCCGGGGCAAAGTACACGGGGCACTTTGCAGAGAGGTAGGTTGTTACCAGGAGGTTATCGGCCATACCGGATGCCATCTTGCTGAGGGTTGCCGCAGAAGCCGGCGCCACCAGCATCAGATCGGCCCAGTTGCCCATATCCACATGGCTGTTCCAGGTGCCGTCACGTTCGTCGAAAGGATAGGTAAGCACAGGTCGTTTGGAAAGGGTGGAAAGGGTGAGCGGCGTCACGAAATCGCGGGCGTTTTCGGTCATCACCACCTGCACTTCGGCGCCTTCCTTTACCAGCAGCCTCACCAGCACAGGGATCTTGTAAGCAGCAATGCTGCCTGTGATCCCTATCAATATGTTCTTCCCTTTCAGCAATGCGCTTTAGTCAAGGATGTCTGAAACATCAGTAGCAGGTTTGTCGGCGGCTTCCCGGGAAGGATTGCGGTAGTAGACCTGATCATCGAGAAATTCCTGAACGGCAATCAGCGTGGGCTTGGGAAGGCGCTCGTAAAACTTTGCAATCTCGATCTGCTCGCGGTTTTCGAAAACCTCTTCCAGGTTGTCGTTGGAGGTGGCAAATTCCTGGATCTTTTTATTGAGTTCTTCCTTGAGTTCGAGAGAAATCTGATTGCTGCGCTTCGAAAGCATGGCCACGGTTTCGTAAATATTTCCCGTGGTTTTGTTAAAATCGCGTAAGCGGCGTGTAACAGCAGTGCTGTCGGTTTTTACTTTTTTGTAATCCATTGTATTTTATTGTAATTCTGTTGTATCAATTTTCTTGAGTTCCTGTTGTACGCGCTCGCGCATCTTGAGAACTTCATCATAATATTCGCTTTCGGGATATTCATCGATAAAATCGAGGTATGCCTTCACGGCCGATTCATACCGTTCTTTCTGCCTTTCCTCGATGCTTTTCTGGGCATACTGATAATACGAAGAAATAATGTTGTAAAGAATTTCTTCCCTGTATTCGGTATCAGGATAATCCTTCAGCAGGTTTTCGTACGACACGATGGCGGCCCGGTAATCTTCCATCTTCATGTAAAGATTAGCCACATTGTAGGCTTTTTTCTGCAATTTATCCCTGAGCTCGTCGATCAGCATGTTAGCCTCATCGGCCCTTTCACTAAAGGGATATCTGTTGATGAAAAGCTGAAACTCATCGATGGCTTCGCGGGTCACCGTTTGGTCGAGGCTGTACCGGGGGCTGTCGAGATATTTGCAATAAGCAGCCATAAATGCAGCTTCCTGAGCAAACTCACTTCCCGGGAAACTGGTAACAAATCGCTTGAAATAGTAACTTGCCAGGATATAATCCTCTTCATGAAAATATGCGTCGGCATAATAATAATAGAGCTTTTCGGCTTCATTGGTTCCGCGGTAAACCGGGATGAGCTGATCGAAAAGCTGCAGTGCCCTGTAATAGTCGCCTTTCTCGTACAACTCAATGGCTACTTCATACTTCTTTTCATTATCGGTGCTCTTGAGCAGTTTCTGGTGACTACTGCACGAAACTGCCATGATCGCGGCCAAAAACAAAACAACGTAAAAGGCTTTTTTAAACATGGGCGCAAAAGTAATATTTTTAATGCAATTGATAACGTGCTGGTTTCGTAATTATTTTTGCCATTCCGGTTGATAATTTGTTTATTTTTTTGCCTGAAAATCAACGGCGGCAATTTGATTATCAACCGAATTAGTTTTAGTTTTGCAAGCGCTTTATTTGGTATCAGAACTAAAAAACAAAACTATGGATATTTTTAACAAATTTTCCGACATGGGCCCGCTGGGCAGGTACAACCGCGAAGGCTTCGGTTATTTTATGTTTCCAAAACTCGAGGGAGAGCTGGGGCCGCGAATGAATTTTATGGGTAAGGAAAGGCTGGTTTGGTCGGTGAACAACTATCTGGGGTTGGCCAATCATCCCGAGGTGCGCAGGGTTGATGCCGAAGCCGCCAAGGAATGGGGGCTGGCATATCCGATGGGTGCACGCATGATGTCGGGTCATACCGATTATCACGAAAAACTGGAACGCGAGCTGGCCGATTTCGAAAAAAAGGAAGACGCCTACCTGCTAAACTACGGCTATCAGGGCATGGTTTCCATTATCGATTCGCTGGTAAACCGTCGCGATGTGATTGTTTACGATTCGGAAGCCCACGCCTGCATTATCGACGGCTGCAGGCTGCACTTCGGCAAGCGCTTCGTATATCCGCACAACGACATCGAAAACCTGGAGAAAGAACTGGGACGTGCTCACAAAATCGTAAGCCAGACCGGCGGCGGAATTCTGGTAATAACCGAAGGAGTATATGGCATGTCGGGCGATCTGGGTAAACTTAAAGACATTGCAGCGCTCAAGAAGAAATATCCTTTCCGCCTTTTGGTTGACGACGCACACGGCTTCGGCACCATGGGAGCCACCGGCGCCGGAACCAGCGAACACTTCGGGGTGATGGATGAAGTGGATGTGTATTTCGGCACCTTTGCCAAGTCAATGGCCGGGATCGGCGGCTTTGTAGCCAGCAATAAAGAAGTGGTGGAATTCCTCAGGTACAACCTCCGTTCGCAGGTATTTGCCAAATCGCTGCCCATGCCTATGGTAATCGGCAGCCTGAAGAGGCTCGAGATGCTTAAAAACGAACCCGAGCACCGCGATAATCTCTGGAAGATCGTCAAGGCATTGCAAAGCGGATTAACAGAAGCCGGTTTCAACATCGGAAATACCGAATCGCCGGTAACGCCGGTTATTCTTGCAGGCGGCATTCCTGAAGCCACGCATCTTACCTACGACCTGCGCGAAAAATTCAACGTATTCTGCAGCATCGTAACCTATCCCGTGGTTCCCAAGGGCGTGATCCTGCTCAGGCTTATCCCCACCGCAGAACACAGCCTGGAAGATGTGAAGTACACCATCGATGCATTTAAGGCCGTGAAAGAAAAACTCGACGCCGGCGAATATGCAAAGAATGAAATGGTGGATGCACAGAAGTTCATGTAAATTCCACCAACTAAAAACTTCCCGACCCGTGAGAAATTCACGGGTTTTTTTATTTTTGCAGCATGTTACTCTATCTCTATGGATCCAACAAACGATAAATACAAAAGGACAGGGCATAATTTCCTTTTGATCTTCCTCAACTCGACGTCCTACTACATCATTGCATTCCTTTTTCTGTACCTGCTTGCCCAGTTTGCTACTGCAATTGCAGCCATGCAGTTCAACTTTTCAAGCATCATTTTCTATCACAAACTGGTGTGGACCATCGACTCGGGCTCGTGGACCAGCGATGCCGTGAAACTTCTGTACAGCCTGCCGCCTTTCATTTCGTTGCTGTTCGGATTCTTTTTTCTGCTGATCTTCATTTCGATTTATGACCACCGGTCAAAATTCAAGATGTTCTTCATGTGGACCTTCGCCCACGGGATGATCTGGTTTTTCGGCGCACTGCTTGCCGGTACCATCCTCGACAAAGGCTTCGGGTACGTGGTGATGTATTTTTATTTTCTTGATACCGGAAAGCTTATTCTATCGCTGATTTCACTTACCCTTTTGCTGACGGTTTCGACGATCACTACCAAATGGTTCCTCTTTTCGGGCAATTCATACTTTAATCAGCTCAACGAACACAACCGGACTTTTTTTACCTTCAGCCAGATTATTCTTCCTTTTGTAGCCGGTACAGCAATCCTTATTGGCATTAAGCTTCCGCTAATTACGTACTATGAACTGTTCGTGCTGCTTTCGTCGCTGCTGTTTATGCTGCCGATCATGATGAGGTACAACAGCATGCCTACCTTTTTCTTTGATGAACTTCCCATTAAAATTAAACCGGATATCAAAGCCATGGTTGTGGCTGTTTTGCTGCTGGCCGCCTATCGTGTAGTTTTAGAAATGGGAATCAGGATTTATTAAAAGCAAAAAAAAAGGGCCCGAAAGCCCTGTGATTTTCAATTTACAATTTAGATTCTTAATTCATCACGCTGATCCGAGCATTTTGCCACCGACCGTTTGTGAGAACCTTCAGAAGGTAAATTCCGTTTTTCACCCCCTGAACCCTTAGTTGTACATTCTCACCCATACATTGCTTGCTGATAAGCCGTTTGCCTGTAAGGTCGTACAATTCCACCCTTTCGATGGGTATTTCAGCACTCAGGCTGATTATATCTTCCGTTACCGGATTGGGATACACTTTCAAGCCGTCACTCAGAAGTTCCAGCATACCGATGGTGCTGTCGACGGTAATGTAATCAATCATGGTTTTGCTATCCGATCCGTACGGGTTTTGCACGATCAGTGTCACATCGTAAATTCCGGGCTCGGAATAGGTAACTGAAGGATTTTGCTCGCTGGAACTTGCAGGATCACCCCCTTCGAACATCCAGGCCCAGGAGGTGGGATTGTTGGTAGACTGATCCGTATAATTCACTGCCTGCCCCTGGTCGATATGGGTTTGGTCGGCAGTGAAATCAGCAACCGGCAACAGCGAAGGTGCCGTACAACTGATCAGGGCTTTCCAGCCGGATTTGTTTACGGAGTAATCGGAGTGGAACTCGAAGGTAAGCGCGCCTTCTTCGTTGGTGGCTTCCACCGTTCCGGGCGAATTGGTGCCGCAATAGATATCGATGAGTGCAGATGCGGATGCGGTGGGACCGTCGTAAATCTTCAGCCAGTCGTAATCGCAGCTGCCGTCGTACTCCACATCAAACAGCTCGAAATCCACAATAAGCTTTGCACCTGCAGTAGCGGGCATAAAGGTCATCGTAAAATCCTCGTTGTCCGAATAATTTCCACTTTCGCCACCGGTATCATAAAAAATCCCTGTACATGTGGTTACCGCCTGGTTCGACATCAGGAATTCGGCATTCACGCTGATAAAATCGGATTTGGTGATGGTTTCCTGATTTCCGTCACCATCGGTAATGGTAAGGGAAACATCGAAGCTGCCGGTTTCTTCCCAGTATATACCTTCGGGATCCTGCACGGTAGATGTGGCCGGAACACCGCCTTCGAAAGTCCATTCCCAGGCTACAGGATTTCCGAAAGATTCATCAAAGAAATCCACCGGTCCGCCAATGGGCACCGCCGTGACCGAGGCCGTAAAATCGGCAATCAATGCACCGGCATCCAGTTGCACGTCGATGGTGTTTACCGCGTATTGGGTCACCACCACATCCTCCACCGTCACAGGATAGTGCCCGGGGGCGGCATAGGTTATATCGTAGGTTCCAGGTTTGAGTAATCGCTGGTAATAGCCGTTGGCCGGATCGGCATACACGAATGAATTATCCATATCATGCCCGTCGATGTAAACTTTGGCCTGCAGCGGATCTCCGCTTTCCAAATCCGTAACGATGCCATTTACACCAAAAGTGCTT
>JBKHBQ010000164.1:0-8936 GCA_046542305.1 Bacteroidales bacterium | reverse complement strand
AAAGGTGATCCGCTTTGCCACCAAATTTCAGGAACGCCAAAACTCGCAGCAGGTTTCGCTGTTTGGCGACAGCGAGGAACTGGAAATGGAAGATCCGGCCATGCCCGAATGCAAACCCTGGTCGAACATCGAGCAATTGAAAAATGAAAAAGATGTTACGGGATTCTACATCTCAGGCCATCCGCTTGACGAATACAGGATCGAATTGAAGCATTTCGGCCGGCAAAAAATTTCGGATTTCAAGGAAAACCTGAAAAAATACAACGGCCGCGGGCTCATCTTCGGCGGCATGGTGGTGGCCACACAGCATCGCTACACCAAGGACAACAAACCCTGGGGAACTTTCACCATCGAAGATTTTGACGACACCACCGAACTCAGGCTGTTCTCTGAAGATTACCTCAAATTCAAGCATTTCCTCACCGAAGGTTTCTTCCTGCTGATCTACGCCCGTGTGCAGCAGCGTTTCCGGTCGGAGGAGGATTTCGAGGTGAAGATCCACGAGATCAAATTGCTGCCAGAAGTACTCGAAAAACAGGCTTCGGACATCAAGCTGCTGATCTCGGTTGATGATCTGGAACCCGCACTGGTAGACAGGATTTTTGAACTTGCCAAAAAATACAAGGGCGACTGCAAACTCGGTTTTCAGGTGTACGATCCCATCGACAAGGTAAAAGTGGAGATGAATTCAGGTAAGATCAGGGTTTTTCCACCTGCTTTTCTGAAAGCTGTGGCAACCATACCCGGGGTGGAGTTTAAGATTTCGTAGCAATGCCTTTCTGTCCTTTCACCCGTTCCGTGATATCTTCCAGAATCAGGTACAAGGAAGGTACGATCAAAAGAATAATTGTCGTGGCAAATACGATCCCGAACCCCAGCGAAATCGCCATCGGGATCAGATAATGGGCTTGCATGGACGTTTCGAGGATGATGGGCGTAAGGCCGCCAAAAGTGGTGAAGGTGGTAAGCATGATGGGCCTGAAACGTCGGATACCGGCTTCATGAATGGCATCGAAAACAGATTGGTCCTTACGTTTACGGTTGGCATAGTCGATCATAATCAGCGCATCGTTAACCACCACACCCGAAAGGGCGATCACCCCCATCAGGCTGATCAGCGACAGGTCGTAACCCAGCAGGATGTGTCCGATAACAGCTCCCACAATTCCGAAAGGGATCGACATCATCACGATGAGCGGCTGGGTATAGCTGTTGAAGGCTACGGCCAGCAGGGCATATACAACCATCATTGCCAGTGCAAACCCGCCCCATAGCGCCTGTGTGGATTCGCGCATTTCGGCCTGGCTGCCCTGAAAGCTCCAGGTGATGCCGGGAAAATCAGCGCGCAGTTGCGGCAGCACTTCTGCCTGTATCGATTCGAGTACTCGGGTCACCGCACCGGGCGGCACCACATCCATTCCCACAGTGATCACCCGCCTACCGTCGCGCCGGTTGATGGAAGTGAATGCTTCACGCTGTTCCACGCTCACCACCTCGAGCAGGGGCGCTTCCGTTCCATCAGGTGTGCGGATAATAAAATCCTCCAGGTGGTAAATATCTTTTCGTTCCTCCAGCGGAAGCTTAACCCGCACCTCTATTTCGTTGGTGCCGCGCAGTTGCCGCAAAGCCAGGGCACCGTAATAGGCATCGCGCACCTGCTGCCCAACGTCGGTCGGTGTGAGCCCGAGATTTCTTCCTTCGGGGAGCAACCTGAAATCGAACTGCGGCTTTCCCTTGTTGTAATTATCACTTACATCGCGGGTAGCTTCATAGGATTCTACCTGTTTGAAAAAAGCCTGCGCCGCCATTTCCAGCACCTCAATATCAGAGTGGCTCAAATCTACGCTGATGTCCTGCTGCCAGCCGCCGGGACCGCGCTCAGCCTCAAAGGTGATCTGATCCACACCCTCAATATCTCCAATTTCATCACGCCAAAGCTCGATCACTTCCTGAGCACTCATATCCCGTTCATCGGGCGGCTTCATGACAATTTCAACATCGATGAAATTCTGCCCGCGCACGTTGGTCTTGATCCCTTCGGCCACTTCCCAGAGGTTAAATTCCTCAAACATGCGATGCGTGGATTCGGTGATCAGGTTGGCCACCTTTGCAGCCTGATCGGGCGTAGTGCTTACCGGCAGGGTCACTCCGGCCTCGATTTCGTCCGCAGCCACTTCAGGCATCATGATAATGCCCATGTGATCGCTGTAGCCGTATCCTCCCACTACCACCAGCAACGCAATGGCAATACTTAAGGTGATGTACCGGTGCCGCAGGCTGTACGACAGGAAAGGCCGGTGATACCGGTCGACCAGTCGATTAAAGGCATTTGCAAATCTTTGCTGCCATTTTTCGATGAATTGCACAGGCCTGAATGATGTTTCCTTTCCTTTGTGCGACAGATGTGCCGGGAGTATAAAAAGCGCCTCCAGGAGTGAAATGATAAGTACAATGATAACCACCGCAGGCAAGGGCCACCAGAATTTTCCTGTAGTGCCGGGAATAAACAACAATGGAATAAATGCAATGATGTTGGTAAGGATGCTGAAGATTACCGGCCGTGAAATCTCCTTTGCCCCGAGTATTGCTGCTTTCATGTAGGGCATTCCCTGTTGTCGCCGCTCATGGATATTCTCCCCCACCACGATGGCATCGTCAACCACAATGCCCAGGGCTACCAGAAATCCGAACATCGAGATCATATTGATGCTGACGCCGATGAATGGCAGAAATGCGATCCCGCCGAGAAATGAAATCACCATGCCCATCATTACCCAAAAGGCCAGCCGGTATTCGAGAAACAAGGTGAGGATGAACAACACGATGACGATGGCCATCAGGCCGTTTTCGGTAAGCAGCGAAAGCCGTTCGCGAAAATCCTCTGCACGGTTGCTGTCGATGCGGGTATTAACGTCGGGGGGCAGCGTATGTTCGAAATCCGCCAGCACCTCCTGTACGGTTTCGGCAATTTCCAGCGGCGACTGATCGCCGATGCGATACACCTGAAGATCGACCGAAGGCTGCCGGTTGAATTGGGCATGAAAACCCGCTTCCTCAAAACCATCGGTGATGCGGGCAATATCCGACAGCTTTACGGTAGATCCTGATCCTGAAACCACGATATCCACATTTGCGAATTCCTCCGCCCACTGCTTCCGTTCCTTCATCCTGAGCAGGATCTCACCGGCTTTGGTTTCCACTGCACCCGCGGGCACGTCTTCGCTGGAATGCAGGATCAGGTTCGCCACCTCCCCCAGCGTCAGGTTGTATTCCCGAAGGGTATGGCTGGGTATTTCCACATGGGTCACATAATCGGGAACATTGCCAATCTCCACCTGGGTGATGTTGGGGGTACTCAGCAAACGATCCCGCAGCCGCTCGGCAAGTTTTCTCAAGGTCCAGATATCCACA
Source organism: Bacteroidales bacterium (assembly GCA_046542305.1). Lineage (GTDB taxonomy): Bacteria > Bacteroidota > Bacteroidia > Bacteroidales > 4484-276 > JBKHBQ01. Next base: position 5,525 of record JBKHBQ010000164.1, on the reverse strand, counting down.
TCGCCATACAGGCCAATTTCCATCACATCCCGCGACGGCTCCTGAAGCCTGACTTCGGGTTCCTCGATATCATCGGGGAAGGTACGGATGCGGTTCACGGCCTGATCGATCTCCTGAAAGGCCTTCATCCTTTCGGTACCCGACACCAGTTCAATGGTCACCCTGCCGGAACCTTCCCGCGCCACCGATGCCACCTCCTTGATGCCCTGTACCCCGCGCACCGCTTCCTCGATGGGAAGAAGAATTCCCTTTTCCACCTCAGACGGGGCCGCACCGGGATATACCACACTCACCTCTACTATGTCGAGCTGAAAATCGGGAAACACCTCCTTTTGAATGTTATACATCGTCCAGATGCCACCACCGATCAGGATGATCATCAGCAGGTTTGCAGCGATGCTGTGGCGCGCCATGTATGCAATCGGACCTTTCAGCCTTTTGCCGTTCCGTTGTTTCCTGCTTCCGTTCATCTATTGCATCCCTCCTGTGGATTTGGTGGTAACGTCGCGGGCATCTGAAGTATTTGCCTCCGTACGCAGGGCTGCGCCATCGGTGACCGTGGTAAGATTGGTGGTAACGATTTTGTCGTTTTCATCAATTCCGCCGCTGATGTAGGCATACCTGGCATCGGAAAAAAGCACATCCACCTTACGGATTCTCAGTTTCCCATCCTGCATTACCCACACGGTTTCATCCTTCCTGAGATAATCCCTGCTAAGCCGGATCACGTTTTTCAGCGTATCTGCCATGATATGCACTTCCACAAATGCCCCAATCATTAAAGGCGGCTTTTGGCCGGAAGGATTTTTTCGCGCCAGCGGATCTTCCACTTCAATCAGCACCCTGGCCATGCGTGTCTGATCTTCGAGGGCTCCGATCAGTTTTACCAGGTGCCCGGTTCGGTAGACCGTATCGGCCCAGGCCCGCCGGCTGCGAATTCTTACCTCTGACCCTTTGCTCTGATCAGTATCAGGAAAACTAAGCCTGTTGATTTTTGCCAGCGGAACGGCAGCGGTGATCCAGTAAATTTCGGTGCCGACAAGCCGTCCAAGGTTTTCGCCGGGCGAAACCTGCGAACCTGCGTTTACATTTCTGGTAAGGATGTGGGCATCGAACGGGGCGCTAAGGGTGGTACGCTGCAAATCGAGCTGCGCCCGATCCACGGCCGCCTTTGCAGCTTCCACGCGGGATTGTGCCGTTTGTAATTGTGGTTCGCGCAATACAAGCGCCTGGTTTTCTTCCAGCAAATCCTCGTCGAGCAATTGATAATCTTTGCGGGCAACCGTTTGCCGTCCCATTTCGATAGCAAGTTCGGCTTCGGCCTGGTGCAACTCACTTTTGCGCAGTTGTAAAGCAATCCGGTAATCTGCAGGATCGATGTGCACCAACACATCCCCTTTCTTTACGAATCCACCGGGTGTGAATAACTGTGAGATGTCCAGAATTTCACCGCTGACTCTCGGGCTCAGCATCACATCCTGCTCAGGATCCACGGTTCCTGTGGCAATGATCACCGGCTGGAAATTACCTCGCTCGGCCGTAATTACGTTCACCAGCATGGCCGTTTCCCGGGTTGCCCCTTCGCGCTCGGCGCCGGGTTCGGTGAGGAATATCACTGTAGTAACCACCGCTCCCGCCAACAGGATCAGCAGCGAAACAACAACCGTTTTCCTACGGCTCTTTTTTTCCGGGCTGAAATTATTCTCTGTCATATCAATCAAGTTATTTGAGCGCCTGACCTTGTTCCCGCTCCGTTTGAAAACCTCCTGCGAGAGCGCGGTAAAGTGAAATCCTGTTCTCAACCAGCATCAACCTGGCGTCGAGCAGGTTTCTGCGCAACCGTTGCTCCTGATCCATTGCGACAAGCACATCCAGATAATTGCTCATTCCGTTGAGGTACTCATTGCGCAGTTGCCCGGTGGTCTGCACCGACAATTCCAGTTGCCGCTCCAGGCTGCTCAGGCTTTTCTCCTGTGCGGCTTCCCTCGCCAGTGCATCCTCCACCTCGTGAAAAGCGGTAAGCACACGCTGGCCGTATTCATAAAGCCGCTGGTATTTTGCGGCCTCCGTTCGATCTGCTTCTGCGCTGAAGCGCCCTCCGTAGAATAATGGCGTCAGCAGGTTCCCCGCAACTGAAAAGGCCCAGTTTTCAAAAAGGTTGCCGATATTGCCGGAAGTTGAATACAACGAGGCCGAAATAGTCAGCCGCGGATATTTGTTGCTGATGGCAGCAGCCATTTCGCTGTCGGCAGCCTGAAGCAGGAGCCAGGCACTCCGCACATCCGGCCGCCGCTCGACCAGTTCGATCGGAATTCCTGTTACGGGCAGGGGCGGAAGTTCAGGCAGGGCATGTGCCGCGAAAAGGATCTCGTCCTGAGGCGGCCGGCCTGTCAATACATTCAACTGATGTTTGAGCACCTCAAAACGCCCTTCGGCATAATATTTCTGTTCGCGCGTAGCTTCCAGCAGTTGTTTCTGGCGCAGAATATCCACGCTCCTCACCATTCCGCTGCCAAAGCGGTTTCGGATGATTGCAAGCACGCGTTCGTTGGTTTCGATCTGGCTCCGGATCAGTTCCACCTGGTTAGCTGCTTCCAGCAATCTGTACCATGTTATGGTAATTTCGGCGGCCAGCGACAATGCGGCGGCCTGATAATCGGCACGGGATGCATCGGCAATATACCTGCGGGCATCGATCTGCGACCTGATGCGCCCCCACAAATCAACTTCGTAGAAAGCGCCGAGCCCGGCAGAAAAGCGCTCACTGTCCAGATTTTCCGATTCCGGCCTGTTGGCTTCGGCATCAAAGAAGGCTTCCAGGTCGGGAAATAAATATGAGGACTCGCGGTCCACCACTGCGCGGGACTCCTGCAGCCGGTGCCAGGCCGTCATCAGGGAAAAATTCGAATTCAACGCGGTGTCGATCAGCGCGTTCAGGGTAGTATCTCCAAAAACCATCCACCATTTGTCGGGCACCGGCGCATCGCCTCCCGAAGAAAAGCTGCCGGGAACCTCCAGCGGAAGTTCCGCCGTATCCCGCTGCACTTTGCAGCCGGCAGGCAGAACAAGCAAAACGATCAGTAACCGAAATAAAATATTCCGCACCATCAGTGAATTTTTTACAATTTAGTAAACACAGCATTTACGCTACGGTTCAAATTATACCTGACATGACAGCTACCGGTAAGACTGGATTTGATAACATTTACTTTACCTTACATTAAAACCTTCGCCGGGAAATTACCATATATTTGTCACGGCAAAATATAACCGATATGAACAATCCGGAAATCATCAGCAGAGAGGCAGTACGTGTGGCAGGCCTTACCCTGCATACTTCCTTTGCCCGCGACCGCAATAAAACCGAGATCCCGCCCTTTTTCCACAAGGTGCTGGAAGAAAAAAAACTGGAGCAGATTCCCGGAAGGTTGAATCAAAACCAGTTGTGTATCTTCCTGATGAAGAAGGATTCGCCCGATTTCGATTACCTGATGGGTGTAGAAATAAATGCCGGTGAGGAGATTCCTGAACATACAGACAGTATGGTGCTTAGCGGTGGTGATTATGTACGTATGTCCATCGTGAAACGTGGTCCTGAAGATGTTGGCAGAGCTTTCGGATACTTATACAATGAATGGATGTCCGGTTCGGGTTATGTTCCTTCAGGCGCTCCTGCGTTTATTTATTATGATGAGCAGTTTTTTACGGTATTCAACAGCACAGGTTACGCAGGTAATCCGCCGGCTACGGTTTATATTCCGGTGATAAAAAAACTTTAAGCGATCATGAATATCCTTGTTGTTTACGATTCCTGTTTTGGAAATACGCAACAGATTGCCGAAGCTATCCATATCGCAACCGCCAGGGTGCACCATTCAGTTTTGCTGAAGGCAAAGGATGTAGATGCCGGCAAGCTGAAAAACACCGATCTGCTTATCATAGGCTCGCCTACGCGTGGCTTCAGACCCAGCGAGGATACCACGGCATTTCTGCGGTCGATTCCGGCTAACGGACTAAAACAAATCAAAACTGCTGCCTTCGACACCCGGATACAACTCGATACCATCAAGTCGTCCACCTTGCGATTAATTGTTAAAACCGGAGGGTATGCTGCCAAATCCATAGCCAGGCAGCTCAGAAAGAAAGGTGGAGAGGCCGTATCAGAACCCATGGGCTTTTTCGTTAGGGGCGAACAGGGACCGCTCGCCGAAAATGAAACCGGTCGTGCCGTTGAATGGGCCGAAAGGGTCGCCGGAAATACAGGTAAATAACCACAACATGACCAAGCCAACCTTACTGATTATTTGGACACCATGTTTTCCAATCATTATCTTTTTTTTGCACAATCAATAATCGGTCTAAATCACCGTTGTATTTTCACTTTCAGACAAGCTTTACCGGAAGGTTCCGGCAATACTCAATCTGATGAATATTAGATAAGCAAAATGATCAAACCTGGTTTACCTACTCATGAGCAGGAGCGTTTGAATGCGCTCAAACAGTATTCGATCCTGGATACCTTGCCCGAAGCGGAATATGATGATATTACCATTCTGGCTTCGCATGTTTGCCAAACGCCCATTTCGCTGATCAGCCTAGTGGATGAAAAGCGTCAGTGGTTTAAGTCAAAGCACGGGCTCAGTGCCAGTTCCACACCCAGGGATGTAAGTTTCTGCGCCCACGCAATTCTCAACCAGGATCAGGTGATGATTGTATCCGATTCGAGAACCGACGAGCGTTTCCACGACAATCCCCTGGTAACCGGCGATCCGCATGTGGTTTTTTATGCAGGCATTCCGCTGGTTAATCCTGACGGCCATTCGCTGGGAACGCTGTGTGTGATCGACAACAAACCACGCGAGCTTACCCAGGAGCAGATCAGCGCATTGAAGGCATTATCTCGTCAGCTCATGAAACTGTTCGAATTACGCAAAAGCTATCAGGATCTGCAGAGCCTCAATACCCGGCTGGAACACCAGAATACCGGTCTCAGAAACTTTGCCAGCATCGCGGCTCACGACATCAAGTCGCCACTGGCCACCATCACCATGATTGCAGATTTACTAAAAAATGAATATAGCGCCGGGTTGAATGGGAAGGGCCGTGAACTGATTAATTTTATCGGGGATTCATCACAACAACTCATCGGCCTGATCGACGGAATTATGGAATACAGCAAAAACACCAGCGTGATCGGTCAGCACAAGGAAAACGTGGATATCGCGGAGCTTTTGCTTTCCATTATAAAATGGATTGATCCTGAGAGAAAAATTTCAATAGAAGTCAGGCTTGAGACCCATCCCCAGCTATTCACCAACAAAATTGCCATGGAGCAGATCCTGATCAATCTGCTTACCAACGCCATAAAATACAATGATAAGGAGCATCCGCAGATCGAAATCATCATCAGGAAAGACGGTGAAAACCTGAAGATAAATGTGAAGGATAACGGACAGGGAATTGCGGAAGGAGACCGGGAGCGCATCTTCGGAATATTTCAAACTACATCCAACCTTGATAAAAAC
>JBKHBQ010000163.1:0-8948 GCA_046542305.1 Bacteroidales bacterium | reverse complement strand
TAGATGAAATGGCGCGAAATGTTGGAAAATACCCCTAACCTGGATTTCTGGCAGGATATGGTAGTGGATTTGCTCGTGGAGAATCATCGCGTGACCGGCGTACGAACCTCCATGGGGCAGGATATATTTTCGAAAGCAGTAATCCTGACCAACGGCACTTTTCTGAATGGCATTATTCACATCGGCCAAAAGAAATTCGGTGGCGGTAGAATGGGGGAACGGGCCTCGGTAGGCATCACAGAGTCGCTCGTAAAATTGGGTTTCGAATCGTCACGCATGAAAACAGGCACACCCGTGCGTGTGGACGGCAGAACCATTGATTTCAGCAAAATGGAGCAACAACCCGGGGATGAAAATCCGGGAAAATTTTCCTTTACCAATACGCCGAAACTAAAAAAACAACGCAGTTGTTATGTAACCTATACAAATCCGGTTGTGCATGAAGCGCTGAAAATCGGGTTCAACGATTCCCCGATGTTCAACGGCAGAATTGCAGGGATCGGGCCACGCTACTGCCCCTCCATCGAAGATAAGATAGAAAGGTTTTCGGATAAAACCAGCCACCAGCTTTTTGTGGAACCTGAGGGCTGGAATACGGTGGAATATTATGTGAACGGCTTTTCGTCATCGCTTCCGGATGTTGTACAATTCAACGCGCTTCGAAAGATTCCGGGATTTGAAAATGCAAAGATTTTCAGGCCCGGCTATGCCATCGAATACGATTATTTCCCGCCCATGCAACTGAAGTACACGCTTGAAACCAAACTTGTGGAGAATTTATATTTCGCAGGGCAGATCAATGGCACCACAGGCTATGAAGAAGCAGCAGCGCAGGGAATAATGGCAGGCATCAATGCACACTTGAAAATAATGGAACTCCCGGAATTCATCCTCTCCAGGTCGGATGCATATATTGGTGTGCTGATCGATGATCTCATCACAAAAGGGGTTGACGAACCTTACCGGATGTTTACTTCACGTGCCGAATACAGGATTCTGCTCCGTCAGGATAATGCGGATCTCCGGCTTACGCCGCTGTCGCACCAAATTGGCCTGGCTTCAGAAGAAAGAATGCAGCGGGTACACGAAAAGCAAAAACATATTGATGCCATCCGCAGATTTCTGAAAACGGAAAGCGTCTCGCCTGAAGAGGTAAATGGAATGCTGGAGCAGTACCAATCGGCTCCGCTTTCGCAAAAGGGTAAAATGGAGAACCTGCTTCTTCGCCCTGAAATTACGCTGCAGCCGCTCATTCAGTCGATTTCTTCGCTGTCGGATTTCATTTCAGCACTCGACGATGAAAACCTGCAGGAAATACTTGAGGAAACAGAAATTCTGGTTAAATACGACAACTACATCCACAAGGAGCAGGAGATAGCCGGAAAGCTATCGAAACTCGAAGGCATCCGGCTTCGGGACAATTTCGATTACCACGGCCTGAAATCGCTATCGTGGGAAGCCAGGGAAAAGCTTTCCAAAATACGACCGATAACCCTGGGACAAGCCTCCCGCATCAGCGGGGTTTCTCCTGCAGATATTTCCGTACTTGCAGTTTACCTTGGAAGATAATTTTTGTTCCACGTGGAACATCCAATGATATTTTGAATGGAAGAATTAAAAACATGCCCGTTATGTGGCAGTTCCCCGATCATGCAAACCCATACGATCAGGGATCATTTTTTGAGCGGGGAGGACTTTGGGATTTTCACCTGCCCCGGTTGCGAACTGCAATTTACCAATCCGAGACCCGAGCCGGAAAACCTGGCACGTTATTATCAGTCGGATGAATACCTTTCGCATACGGCCGCAAAAAAAGGACTTGTATCAGGCATCTACAAATTTGTAAGAAACATTTCTCTCCGAAAGAAATACAGCCTGATTTCAAAATACAAACCTTCAGGCAGCATCCTGGATGTGGGTTGTGGTACAGGCGAATTCTTAAACTTTATGAAACAGCACAGGTGGGAGACCACCGGCATAGAACCTACAGAAGAAGCACGAAATTTCGCTTCTGAGCAGTACGGGCTGAACGTGCTTCCCGAAGAAAAAATTGATGAATTACCAGCATCCGGTTTCGATGTGATTACCCTCTGGCATGTTTTAGAGCACGTGCCGGATTTAAACGGCAGAATGGTGCAGCTAAAGCGGCTGCTAAAAGATGACGGCCTGATGGTTTTTGCGCTGCCAAATCCCGGATCGTGGGATGCCGCATACTACGGAAGTTATTGGGCCGCATGGGATGTTCCAAGACACCTTTATCATTTTAACAAAACATCATTTACAAAATTGCTTGAAAAGCATCTGCTAAAATTAATCTCGGTGCATCCGATGAAATTCGATTCGTTTTATGTAAGCCTGCTGAGTGAAAAATACAAATCCGGTCGGCAAAACTTTTTACGGGCATCGATTAGCGGACTCAAATCAAATATTTCGGCTAATCGGAACCAGAATAACTATTCAAGTCTGATTTATCTGGTAAAAAAGCAGAATCAGCCATTTTAAAGGCTTCTGGCAAACTTTTTGGTAAAATAGATGCATCTATCGGAATTTTTGAGATCGTTATTTTAATCGAAGCTTTTCAATGCGTTTTTATTTTATTGATTATTAATTTCTTGATATAATTTAACGGGCATTTATGCCAAAACCAGTCCATCATAACCGAAAACGCAACCTTTACCTGATCGCTTCGCTGGTGATCTGGGTGCTGGCATTTCTGTCGGGCAGATATTACCTACAGGATTTCGATCAGGTGTCGTCGGCAAAACAAATTCAGGAAACCATACACGAAAAGGATCAACAGCTTTCGAAAAGCATCAAAAAACTTAATGCCATCCACATAACTGGGCGGGATACACTTTTCGCTATTCCAACGCACCTACAAACCGGCTTCACCACAGACGATTTTGTGTTTGTGATCAGAGAGGCGGATTCGGTGATTTTCTGGTCTGACAATCGCGTGCCGCTGGATTTCCTCTCCGATAAAACTTTTCATGGTCTGGTACAAACGGGCAACGGATGGTATCGCCACCTTATGCTTTACGACAGCATCTACAGCTACTCAGGGCTTTACCTGATCAGGCACGATTATAATTATCAAAACGAATACCTTGTAAATGATTTCCATTCATCTTTCGGGCTTGAATGCAAGGCAAAGATCCATACAGAACAGGAGAAGGGTTTTCCGATCCGTGATGAAAACGGGTACTATCTTTTCTCTGTTGAGTTTCAACCTGAGTCGGAGTTAACCAATAAACAGCTTGCAGTACTATTTATCCTCTACCTTGGCGGCCTTCTGTTTTTTATCGGATTTATCTATGAAGTATACCTGTTCATTTATCGAAAATCTGCAAAACGGCTTTTGTTTCTGGTAGGATTTATTCTGGATCTTCTCATCATCCGTGCCCTGATATTCTATTTTAAATTTCCGGCTATACTTCACGATTCCGTACTTTTCGGCCCGCGCTTTTACGCCTTTTCCGATTTCATTCCCTCCATCGGCGATCTGTTTCTTCACGCCCTGTTTATTCTTCTTATTTCATTTTTCTTTTTCAAACATGTAAAGTTTTTCTTCGGCAATCTTCGACGCACCGCATTCTCGAGGCTTTTCATTTCATTTTCGCTTTTTATTCATGTATTCATCTTCTTTGGCGGATTAATTTTTCTTTACCACAGCCTGGTCATTGATTCAAATATTTCGCTGGATCTTAATAATATCTTCAGCCTTTCGTGGATGAGTTTGTTCAGTTTTCTTATCCTGGCAACAGGCATTCTGGCTTTCGTTCTTATTACGGTAAGGCTGTGTTATTTTTCCTGGATGTACCTGCGCGGACTCCAAGAATACGCGTTGCTTTCTGCCCTTGTGTTCGTCATGTTTTTAACCTTGTGCTTCATCAGGGGCGAATGCGATCATTTTTTCACAATTTTTCTTTTTATTTTCATCGTTTCCCTGGGTGTACTATTTCATTTCAGGCAAAAAAAATTCACGTTATCCAATAGCGTCTTCATCATCATTGCCTTTTCAATTATCAGCACGTACGCGTTACATAAAAGCAATAATTTCAAAGAAAGGGAATACCGAATACTTCTGGCTGAACATCTGGCTTCGGAGCAGCGCGATCCACTGGCCGAGTTCATGTTTGGCGAGCTTATGGTGAAAGCACTTGCTGATGACACACTCCGGCTGCAACTCCAAAAATACGGTACTCCTGATTTTGACGAACAGGCATTGGAAAAATATTTCTTTAAGAATTATTTCACGGGTTACTGGAAAAAATACGATCACCAGCTAACCATTTGCCATTCCGAGGATATTCTGATCATCCAGCCGGAAGAAGTTCCCGTTAACTGCTTCCTGTTTTTTGAAAATATGACCGGAACCATCGGCGAACAAACCCAGGCTGGAAATCTCTATTTCATGAATTACGGCCGTGATGATAACGGGTATGTGGCCATTTTCAGTTATCAGACTGCTGATGGTGGCCGGGTGAAAGTTTTCGTGGAGCTGATGACCAAATATCTTGCAAAGGATCTTGGGTTTCCTGATTTGCTCATTGATGAGGAAGTTACCCCGGATCCTGATTTTTCCGACTATTCGTATGCAAAATTCCAGGATGGGGAATTGTACAAAAGGGTAGGGAAGTATTTTTATAATTTCCAACTGGAGCATTACGGCGTTGTCAATTCGCAATTTCGTTTTTTCGATCAAAACGGATTCAATCATTTGTACTACAATGTGGATTCCGAATTCAGCGTACTGATCAGCCGCAAACATAAATCGTGGCTTGATTTACTTGCGCCGTTCTCATACTTCTTCATTGCCTTTTCTGTATTTATAGGTTTGATCTTCCTGCTGTTCATCTATCCGTTTTCGCACCGGAAAATGGAGCTCAGTTTTCGCACGCGGCTTCAGATTTCTATGTCGGCGGTGATTTTGTTTTCGTTTATCGTCATCGGAATTTTTACCATCTGGTACATCAATAACCTGAATGATGAAAAGAACAAAGATATTTTAAGCGAAAAAACGCATTCGGTGCTGGTTGAGATGCAGCACAAATTTTCGGATCTGGAAGCTTTCAACGAGGAACATCAATTTTACCTGAGTGAATTGCTGTCGAAGTTTTCGAATGTTTTCTTTACCGACATCAACATTTTTAACCTGAATGGAACACTCACCGCCTCATCGCGTCCACAGATATTCCAGGAAATGCTGATCAGCCGGAGGATGAACCCCGAAGCGTTTTATGAACTCAAGTACAAAAACAGTTCGCTGTTCATCCATGACGAAAGCATCGGAAAGCAGCAATACCTTTCAGCATACATCCCCTTCGTTAACGACCGCAACCAAGTGATGGCCTACCTTAACCTCCCGTATTTTGCCAAGGAAAACGATCTGAAACGGGAAATCTCATCATTCCTTGTGGCATACATTAATATTTACGTAATCCTCATTGCCTTTTCCATCCTGATTGCCCTGGTGATTTCCAATTACATTTCGAGGCCGCTAAAGCTGATCATGCAGAAAATACGTATGGTGAAACTGGGCGGACAAAACGAAAAGATTTCGTGGGACCGCAGGGATGAAATCGGGCAGCTTGTGATCGAATACAACCGGATGATAGATGAACTGGCGACGAGTGCGGAACTGCTTGCAAGGTCGGAACGTGAAACCGCATGGCGTGAAATGGCCAAGCAGGTGGCGCACGAAATAAAGAATCCGCTTACGCCGATGAAACTAAGCGTGCAGTACCTGCAGCGATCGTGGAAGGAAAGCCGGCCAGACTGGGAACAGCGGCTGGATAAATTTACTAAAACTATGATCGATCAGATCGAAACCCTCTCGGCTATTGCCACCGAATTTTCAGACTTCGCAAAAATGCCGCTCAGCAAAAAAGAAGATATCGATGTGTGTGATGTACTCCATAATTCCATCAGCCTTTTTAAACATTATGAAAACATCGATATCAATCTTCACTATCCTCCGGATTGCGATTTCATGGTATACGCAGATAAGGAGCAGCTACTGCGCGCCTTTAACAACCTGCTGAAAAATTCAATTCAGGCCATTGGCGACAAGCCGGATGGCAGGATCAATATTTCGCTAAACAAGATTTTGAACCACATTCATATATCCATACAGGACAATGGCGGCGGTATACCTTCAGAGCTGTCGGATAAAATTTTCTCACCCAACTTCACAACGAAATCGGGTGGCATGGGTTTGGGGCTGGCCATCGTTAAAAATGTGATCACGCTGTCGGGGGGCGATATCAGTTTTCACAGCGACGAAGGCTCCGGAACCACTTTTAAAATTATCCTTCCGGTGTCCTACTGATGTGAAGCGCTACAACGGAATATTTCCGTGTTTCTTCGGCGGATTTTGTTCGCTCTTGTTTTTAGTCATATCCAGCGCCTGGATGAGCTTTTTCCTGGTTTCCCGCGGGTAAATAATTTCGTCGATATACCCGAGTTCAGCAGCTTTAAACGGATTGGCAAACGTGGTTTTGTATTCTTCCACAGCATTCCGCCGTTGTTCTTCGTTCATTTTCCGGTAGAGGATATTCACCGCGCCTTCGGGACCCATTACGGCAATTTCAGCAGTAGGGTAAGCCAGGTTAACATCTGCACCGATATGCTTGCTCGACATTACATCGTACGCCCCGCCATAGGCCTTTCGTGTAATCAGGGTAATTTTAGGCACGGTAGCCTCCGAGAACGCGTATAAGAGCTTGGCGCCATGTTTTATGATTCCGCCGAATTCCTGTGCGGTTCCAGGTAAAAATCCAGGCACATCTTCGAAGGTGATCAGCGGAATGTTGAAGGCATCGCAGAAACGCACAAACCGTGCTGCCTTGATTGAAGAGTTGATATCGAGCACTCCGGCCAGCACCGAGGGCTGATTGGCAACGATCCCCACAGGTTTGCCGGCGAGCCTGGCAAATCCCACGATTATATTCTGTGCATAGTGCGGCTGTACTTCAAAGAAATTATGATCATCCACCACCGGGCAGATGATGTCTTTCATGTCGTAGGGTTTATTTGGATCGGCCGGTACGATGGAATCCATTTTGGGTTCTTCGCGGTTGATGTCATCAGTACAGGGTTTCAGCGGCGGATCTTCCATGTTGTTCGAAGGCAGGAAACTTATCAGCTCGCGCACCATTTGCATGGTTTGCTCGTCGTTGTCTCCGGTAAAATGCGCCACGCCGCTTTTTGCGTTATGCGTCATAGCGCCGCCGAGTTCTTCTTTGGTTACTTCTTCGTGGGTCACGGTTTTTATCACATCCGGTCCGGTGACAAACATGTAGCTCGACTGCTTCACCATAAAAATAAAATCGGTGATGGCCGGCGAATACACTGCACCACCGGCACAGGGTCCCATAATAGCTGAAATCTGCGGGATAACCCCTGAAGCTTTGGTGTTGAGCAGAAAGATGTCAGCATATCCTGCCAGGCTTTGCACACCTTCCTGAATGCGTGCCCCGCCTGAATCGTTCAGCCCGATCACCGGTGCGCCCATTTTCATGGCCAGCTTCATGATCTTTACAATTTTGTCGGCATTGGCCCTGGACAGTGTGCCGCCAAAAACCGTAAAATCCTGTGCAAAGACATACACCAGCCGGCCGTCGATTTTTCCGTAACCGCTTACCACACCATCGCCCAGGATCTTGTTTTCCTGCATGTTGAAGTCGGTAGCACGGTGGGTAACGAAACGGTCCATTTCCACAAAAGTCCCTTCGTCGAGCAGATCGCTGATGCGTTCACGGGCAGTTTTTCTTCCAGCATTATGCTGCCTTTCGATGCGCTCCTTGCCGCCGCCGAGTTCGGCCTGCTTATTTCTTTCTTCAAAATTCCTTATCTTTTCCTCCAATGAAGCCATATAATCTTTTGTTTTTTTGGTTTTTTATTCAACAATCACCAGCGTTTGATTTCCGTCGATGGTTTCGCCTTCCTTTACCAGAATTTCCTTTACTATCCGGTCTTTCTGCACTTTGTATTCGCTTTCCATTTTCATGGCCGAAACAATAATCACCGTATCTCCGGCTTTTACCTCATCCCCTTCCTTCACCGGAATTTTTACCACTTTACCCGGCATCGGACTGGCAATTTTCCGGATATCGTCGAGGTCGTGTTTCGACCGGTTGCGCTTGTACCTGGTTTCGGCATCGATGATCTCCACATCGTAGGAATTATAAAGGGTGTTTACGTTATAATGCCGCGGGTCTTTCTTTTCGATCAATTCCACATTAAAGCTGATGTTCTTGTGAATGATCGAATACACGCCATTCTCAACCATCATCAAATCCACATCATATACCCTGTCGTCCACCCTGATCTTTGCAATATTTCCGCTTTGTTCCAAAAGCTCGACATTTGCTGTTCGACCGTCGATTTGTATTTCCAGTTTCATGTTAATTAAAGTTTTAGAAACGCATCATCGATTTTTTTCTACCGAATTCTTTCCAGAGATTTTTTTCCGAAGAACCGTTGCTTGCCGGTTTTACCTCCTCCAGCCGGTTGCGGTAATGCATGAAAGCAGCAATAATCGAAATGTCCTCACAACGTGTTCCGCAGGGCAGCTTTTCCATCAGGAAATCATAATTCTTTTCGATGAAATGGGTATTGTAGTTTCCTTTCTTGAAATCAGCGTTCTCCATAATTTTTGCCAGGAAGGGAATGGACGTTTTAACGCCTGTGATCTTGTACGCCCAGAGTGCACGTTTCATCCTGTGGATGGCTTCTTCACGGGTTCGTGCCCAAACGATCAGCTTTGAGATCATCGGGTCGTAATGAATCGGGATTTCGTATCCTTCGTACACATAGCCGTCGTGGCGCACACCCAGACCGAGGGGTTCGGTAATGTGCGTGATCTTTCCGGGCGAGGGCATAAAATTCTTTTCAGGATCTTCTGCATAAATTCTGCACTCGATGGCATGGCCGTACTGATAGAG
>JBKHBQ010000162.1:0-8964 GCA_046542305.1 Bacteroidales bacterium | reverse complement strand
AAAGCTGTCTGACAGCGGGTTCCCGATAACTTTCCTGAATTGCTGTCAGACAGCCTTAACTCAAAATAAGACAAGGGCTGGTAAAAAAGTGGAGTCTTAGCATTTTGCTGGCCAGCGGGCCGTCTGACAGCCTTGATAGCTGTTTGGCGGCGAATATAACATCATTTCCTGCTCAAAAAAAAACGGGACACCCGGCGTAAACCGGGTATCCCGTTTTTGATCATTATGTGTGATATGCAGTTATTTTACAATCACCTTTTTCAGGATTTGTTGCGGTGCATCGCCCGCGATGTTTGCCCTGAGGATGTAAACCCCCGGAGCCACACCGTCGATGCGGGTGCTGATGATGTTGCTTCCCTCCTGGAGGTTGCCGTCGTAAATTTCCTGTGCCAGCGTACCGTCGATACGGATCAGGCTGATTTTTGCGCCCGCCGGATTTTTCAGGTTGATATTGATCCGTAAAGCATCGTCGGCAGGATTGGGTGACACCTGCAATGAATTGCTGTCAGCGGAAGCATCCCCGACGGAAGTGATCGTTTCCGTGATCTCTCCGATAAAGGTTTCCAGCGCCATAAAGGTTTCAAGCCCTGAAATGGAGGTGATTTCGATATTTTCGAAAAGGGTACCCGATTTATACACGCTGACCGTAAAAAAGTTGCCCGCGGTATATCCGTCCGTATTTTCCGTATCCGGGTCATCCATCGAAGTGACCGTGATGGTCATATGCTGACTGTTGCCGTCGTAAACCGAGGCGCCCACGCAAACATCACCATCATAAATTCCCACTTCATCGCCCGGTTCCAGCGCCTCTGCATAGAGGATAAAGTGCATGGGCATGTAGGGATTGTTCTGGTAAGCCGGTTCGAAAAATTCCGTAACGGAAGAACCGTTTTTATACTGAGGTGCCGTTTTAATATTCTGCGGTTCGGTTACTGTCAGCGAGGTTTCTTCATACACTTTGATGTAGTATCCCTGCCCGTTTTGCAGGTCGCCGATGGTGTTGATCCATTGTCCGTCGGGTTCGGGGAACGGGAGGTACTGGATCACGCCGCCCGCTTCATCGATCACTTTGTAAAGGTTTCCTGCTTCGATCAGCGGTGTAAGCATCTCCAGCGCATTCTGCTGTGCTTCCGCCGGATAGCCCATGATATTCCATCCCGCTTCAAGCGGCATTTCCATCGGGAGTTCAACCGGCAGACCATACATCATTGCATCGCTACTTTCGCTCACTTTCACGTAGTAGCCTTCCGCCATTTGCATGTCGCCGATCGAATTGTTCCACCTGCCGTCAGGGGCGGGGTAGGGCAGATATACCATGGTGCCGCCATCTTCGTCGATGACCTTCTCGAGGATATCGAGATCGATCAGCGGCTGGAAAACGCTCATCATGTTGGTGTTGTGCGGCTGCGCACGCGAAGATACCAGGTTCCAGCCCTGGGTGAGGTTGAGCGGCTGCATCACCAGCGCACTTCCGCTAAGTTCCGTGATGGCCGTGCCAAGCGGCGTAAAGGTTTCGTCGAATCCCGGATTGGGATACACAGCCGTAACGTCGTCCACTTCGCCGGTGAGCGAATTCCACATTCTGTAAATGATCTCATTGCCGGGTGTAAAACCATTGGCCTGATCGGGATTGGAACCGTCGTTCATCGACACGGTGATCTCGAGGATATTGTCAGGGCTGAGGGGGCTGATCACCAGTCCGGCGCCTACACAAATTTCCTCGCCGGTATTCGGGTCCACATCAAAAACACCAATCTCATCGCCCAGGTCAAGGTCAAGGCTGTCGAGGGTGGCGCCTACCACAAAGATCGACATGGGATTGAAAGGCGTTTCCCAAACAGGGAAGAAATTCGAAATTCCCTGTTCGATTACGGTAAGGGTCACCGGGATTTCCGACAGCAAATTGCTGGTGTCGTTGCTTGAAATATTGATCTTGCCCATGTATTGAATGGGATCGAGCGTTGAAGCATCCAGTGTAACGTTTATCACGGCGCTGTCGCCGGGAGCTATGCTGCCTGATGCAGGTTGCAGGGCAATCCACGGCGAAATGCCACCGATATTTACGGTATAATCTTCTATTTCACCGAAGGTGCTCACACTGCAGGGGTCTGAAGCCGGATTGATCCAGGTGGCTATGGCCCTGAGCCTGGTCGGTCCTTGCAGGGTGCCCTCCGGAATGGTAAGTTGTGTGGTATATATCTCACCGGCAATGTCCATGGGAAAGCCATCGATCAGCAGTTCGTTGGCTTCAAAAATTTCGTTTTGATTCAGGTCTACCCAAATATTCAGAAAGTTGTCTGAATAACCGGAAGCAACGGTGAGTTCATAGGACATGCCTGCATCGAGCGAAGTTTCGAGGTTTGTAAAGTCGCCATACCCGTTAGGGCTGCATCCCGAGGCGGTGTTGTTGATGTCGCCGAGCAGGAAGATGCCCAGGCCGTCGCCGAAAATACAATTTGCGGAAGGGGTACAATACGCGTCAAGTCCTTCCGGCGATTGATATGCAGGTTCTGTATTGAGCAGCGTCTGCCAGTCATCACCAAATCGCTGTGCGGCGGCCCGCTCAAAATCTTTTTTGTTGATTTCAGGCCTTGCAGGCTGCGTAGTCGATTGCGCATTGAAAACCGGTGACAGTTCATAATTCAGGTTAATATTTCCATTGTTGAATAGCGTAATTTGGGTGATCAGGCTTTCTCCCATTTCAAGCACCGCATCGATGGATTCCGGATTGAAAACCAGTTCAGCATTCCCGATGGCTACCTCAACCGGACCGGCAGGATCGGATTCGCCTTCTTCATACACTGCCGTAATGGTATAGGAGTAAAGCCCGATTTGGAGCGATTCATCCACATATTCGGTACCGGCTGTGGTTGCAATGAGAACCTCGTCGCGATAAACGTTGTAGTTTATGGCGTTTCCGCCGAAAGGCTCATCCCAGGTCAGTACAGCATCGTTGCCGCTGATTAAGGCTGAGAGATTTCGTGGAGGATATGTAAAGTTGCTGTCGGAAACAATGGCAAGCCCGGTTAGCTGCACATTGTTCTGAAGTTGCCCCAATGCAGTGGCGGTCCCGGTTTCGGTACTGAGGATATGGATTTCGGATAACCCCGAGGAATTTTGGAAGCCAGCAAAATAGAGGATGTTGTTAACCTTGTCGAATGAAATATCACCCAGATAATTGAAATTTTTCCCAAGCGGCCCAATCAGCGTTGTTTCCGCTGTTTCACGATTGATGGCACGTAATTCGTCGTTGGTAAGATCGATGCCATAAAGTGCGCCGCTACCATCGAAAGCGATGGAAATAATACCGGATGGTGCATCGGTAAATGATCCGATAAGCGTGGCTTCACCTGTTGTCATATCGAATTTATACAACTGGTTGAGCGTGTGAGTGTAAAAATCCGTGCCATCGAAAGCGATACCAAAATACTGCGGGGTATTATCCCAAAGCAGTTCATGGGTGCCCGTGGCGGGATTGAACTCATATATGTAGCCGTTGAAATCGACGGCATAAATTAAGTCTCCGACATAAGTGGCGCCGATGATGGGAGTCGACAGACCGGGATTTGTAATTTCGAGCAAGCTGCCGGGATTGGCAAGATCCAATGCCACCCAACTGCCGTCGAACTGACCAGTGTTGTCAAAATTCACGTATCCGTAAGCTGAAAGGGCGTTAATTACAGTCACCTCTTTGGATTTGCAATCGTTTTGCGTGAATTCATCACCTTCAAGTTGGGTGCAAACTGTAGCTTCATATGGTCCCGGTTGCGCATTCCACACATCGAATTCCACGACAATTTCTGTTTCCGGAGCCAAATCCTCAACCTGTACCATAGCTGCGTAATCTCCTATGGTCAGTTCCACCGGAAAACTTTGTGCTTCGGTGCCGTAATTCCTGACGACAGCCTGCGGAGTAATTAGCCCGGCTTCAAGCACCGGATCAAGGTCAAGCGATTTTATGCCGACGTTTTTAGCTAAAGGAGTGTTCAAAATGAATACCGAATAATCTTCTGTTTCACCGAACGAAAAATATTCACACGGATCGGCAGATGAATGCAGCCAGCGGGCGCGGATTCTTAAACGGGTTTCGCCATCCATGGCATCCTCCGGAATGGTGAACTCGGTAGTGTAAATCTCACCGGCCTGGAACATGTCATAATCGGTGATCAATCGCTCATTTTCTTCAAATACCTTATTCTGATTCAGATCGATCCAGAGGCTGGCATAATTTGACCCGTAACCAGACGCCCAACTGATGGAGTAGGTTTCGCCGGCCTGCAAATCAGTGATCAGGTTCGTAAAATCGCCATAACCCTGCGGACTGCAGCCGGAATTGATGTTCTCGATAGCTTCCAGGGTAAAGATTTCAAAGCCGTCGCCGAAAGTGCAGCTCGCCTGCGGGATGCAATATACCGGAATTTGATGTGTGACCTGTGCGGTTTTGCAGTCGTTTTCCGTAAACTCGTCTGATGCCAGATTGGTGCAAGCTGTAATGGTGTAGGTTTGATCAGGCGTGGAAAGATCAACTGACTGATTGAAGGTGTATTCGATAATTTCGCCGGGTTCAATTGTTCCGGCCAAAGTGCCTGTGAACGGCTCACCGCCGTCTAAGGAGAACGATACCGGAACATCCGTTTGCGGATTATTGCCGTAGTTCTTTACCCTTACGGTAACCGGTTCGTTGGCGGTAAGGCCGACGCCGGAATTGGGCGAGAGGATAGAGATCACAGCCACATCATTGTCGAAATTCACGGTTTGGCCGGCGCTGTAAGCGAAAATAGCCTGGCTTTGCAGGATGCCCAAAAGAGAAACCGTTCCCGGGCTGATGTTATCGGAGAAAGCTAAACCACCGGCAACGGCATCGGGCAAACCCAAATCGTCATTCACGCTGAACGTAACGCCGGTTTCGATGATGTCGGGTACACTGTATTGAACGAGGACGGATGAAAACTGGCTGAATCCCCAAAGGTAGGGTCCGTCGGGCGAAACGTTGTCGAAGGCTAGTCCGTACAATCCTGAAATCACCTGCAACGGATACTGATCAACAGTATTGCCCTGCCGATCGAATGAAACGATGGGTGAACTGAGGTTGCTGCCGTAGAAAACATCTTCGTTATCGTTGTAGGCAATACCCCTTAGTAAATGTTCCGTCACGATCGTTCCGGTGAGCACTTTGTTCACCGGATCGATTTCATAAACGAAACTGGAACCATCGGTGGCATAGAGCCTGCTACCATCCCATGCAAAATCGCAGAAATGGCCGATATCTGCAATGGTGAATGTTTCGATGAGGTTACCGTCAAGATCATACTTGTCGATGGGTGTGTCATTCCATTTCCCGACATAAATATATTCTCCGTCGGTTTCTACGGCGGCTTCACCCATTGGGCCGGTCAATTCGTAAAAGAATTGAAGGTTGAAATCTGTCAGTGATTCAGGTGAATTGACGAATGACTGTGTGGGAAGTTCTTCTGTGTCATGCGGATTATTAATCATCTGAAGCTTGTAGGCTTCAATCTCCTCAGGGGAATTTGGCAATTGTGCCTTCAACCCGGTAGTGAAGGTGAATAATAAAAACAGGGAAAGTAAGCTGAGCCTTTTCATAATGTTTTTTGTTTAATTATTATTTTAATTTTGTAAACTAAGACAACGGAACAAGATAAAGGTTGTCGGTATCCTTACAAATTAGATTCAATTTAACATTTTTTATGTAACAAGCAGATTGTTATGCAAACATTGTTACATTTCTGCAAAATATAATATGGAAACCAAACCTGTTAAACTTATCCAGATGGGTGTAAAGTTTACTTAATGTTTAACTAAATATTTAAAATAATTAACAATAAAAGGATATTTCCCGCCGATTTAAATAGAGTTTTCTGTAAAACCACTGAGTTACTATTTTACCTTCAGCGGCTTTATCTTCACCAGGTACATGGCCATCACCAGCGCACCGGCCGAAGTAAAGATGTGCCAGAGCCAATGGGTGCCAATGGGGAGAAGGGGCGTCTGCCAGTCGTCGGCATACCTGAACAACAAGGCGAGTCCGAAGAACAGAATGCTGCACACCAGCAGCCAGACTTTATAGAAATTGCTTTTGATCAGAAGGATCAGGGCCGGAAGGAAAATCATCACTCCGGTGATGAAGTAGGACGCATTGATGGTGGCACTTCCCGAAAGGTAATGAAAGGCTGCAAAACGCATTGCGATAAACAACGCCACAATCCCGAAAATATACCACCATTTGGTAAGAATTTTCAGCCAGAGGTAAATGCTGATAGACAGGGTGAGCAGCGCGATGGGTACAAAATCCATGAACAGGAAAAACCGGCTTTCGCGAAAGGCATGATAGATCGTACTTCCGGTTCCCCCGATCACCATGAGCGGCGAGGCCCAGAACAGCAGAAAACCATACTGCTTGTATTGACCACGCAATGCAATGAACAGGTAAATAACCGGAATAAGAAAGGTGAGCGAAGAGAAGGCGTTCCAGGGTTCGACAATCCATTGGTCGAAATCCGTTTCGAAATACATGGGGCCGCCATCGGGTAATCGTTTCATGTGATGTTTTCATCTTTTACGCAGGCTGCCCGGAAAACTTGCTAAACACTGTTCCGGGCAGCAGGTAAAAATTTTGAAATATAACAACCGAACAAGCCTATTGTTTCGGTTGCACCATAGTTGATGCATAGCTTGAACTGTAAGCTGCAAATGCACCGAAGGCACCATTGGAAATATTTCCGTTTACATTGGCCGGCGGACCGCTGAAGAGCGGCGACCGGTAACTTACCTCCACCTGGATATGCCACAAAAAATCGGTGTATTCCTCCGTGATCCTGGATACCTGCAGCGTGACAATATCTCCGGGAACCAGCTTTTCGTTTTCCTGGTTTTGATCAAAATAACCTACGCCAATGCCGTTGGTATAATTTCCGTTGTAGAGCAAATCATCAACCACAAACACATCGGTAATGGTATCGTTTACCAGCTCGCCATTGCGGTAAATGTGAAACATATAATAATCCGTTGTGGGCGGATCAAGCACATAACACTGCACTTCATAAAAACCGGCTTTACCCCAGTCGTAAAACTCCAGTGTAATGCTGTCGAGTTCATTGATGGGATAAATATGTGAAGCGGCTTCGAAAAGTTTGTACCCGCCAATTTCCTCGTCGAGCATGATCTCGAGGTGATAATCGCGGCCTACTGTACCGTAAACGTCCGAAGCGGTGAAATATCTTCCTGAATTGGCAGGCTTTTCCTCAAGCTGATATTCTTCCAGATCGTTGTAAATTCTTACGGCAGCACCGCTTACCGGCGCCGGGGGCTGGTTTTCGAAATAGTCGCCGGTTTGGGTGAGTTCAACCAGATGGGCGGTGGTATCGGTAGAAAATGACCCCTCCACCACCAGCCGGGCATATTCCTGCTGGTCAAGTTCTATGTCTATCCTTTTGGTACAGGCGCTGAAGGCGATAACTGCTGCGATGATGATGAATATTTTTTTCATGATCTTACTCATTTTTAAAAGTTAAAATTATAGGTGATGCTTGGGATAAGTGAGAACAGGTAAGTCATTTCAGCATAGGTTTTATACGGGTTGACCGGGTCTTGCTCAAAATTGATGGCCCATGCATTTTTGCGTGCATAGGCATTGTATACCGAGAAGTTCCATTCGCCGTACCATTTACGGTTTGGCTTTTCTTTGGGTCTTAGCGTCAGCGAAAGATCGAGCCGGTGGTAATCGGGCATGCGGTAATCATTACGATCGGAATAAATGGGTACGATCTTGTTGCCCCACACGGCACGCCCTACGGGGAAAGTTACCGGAAGGCCGGTAGAATACACCCAGTTGGCACCCAGCGTGATGCGCGGGCTCAATTCGTAATTCAGAACCACGGAAATATCATGCGGCTTATCATAAGGTGCCGGGTATGGATTTCCGTCGTTGATTTCACTGATTTCACGTTCGGCCTTCGAGCGCGTATAGCTGACCCAGCCGGTGAGGTCGCCCTTTACTTTCCTAACCATAAACTCAACGCCATAGGCGCGTGAATTGCCGATTCGCAACTCGCCTTCAAGTTCCCTGTTGAGGAGCAATTCAGCGTGATCCTTAAAATCGATGGTGTTTTGCATCTTTTTGTAATATACCTCTGTGGAAGCTTCGAACATGTTGTCATTGAAATTCCTGAAATACCCCAGCGCTCCCTGATCGGATATCTGCGGTTTTACGTTGGGACTGGCAGGAAACCAGATATCCAGCGGTGTTCCCGCGGTAGAATTTTGCGCCAGTTGTAAGTACTGTGCTGTGCGAGAATAGCTGGCCTTTACGGATGATTTTTCGTTTAGCATATAGGTAATTCCCAGGCGTGGTTCCAGGTGCGTATAGGTGTTGTAAACATTGCCGCCGGAGTACACCGTGGAATCGATGGCCTGGTAATTTTCATCAAAATCATAAACGGTTCCCGGTCCGGTATTCTGAAACATCGAAAAGCGCAAGCCGTATTTCAGGGTGAGGATGCCGGCGATCTGCTGTTCGTTACTCAGGTACAACCCCGATTCTACGGCATAATTTTTTGGCAGCACATATTCGCTGAAAAATGTCTCATCGCCGATTCCCCGTGCCTCGCCCGGGTTAAAGGTATGATGGATGGCCGAAGCGCCGAAACGGATGGTATTGAAAGCATTGAGATACCAGGTGAAATCGGCTTTGGCCGTATAATCCACGAGCTTGCTTTTCCATTCGAACGAGTTGGCGGTGCCTTCGGGCACCCCAAGCTCATATTCGTACCGCGATCTGAGCAGGGTAAAGTTTGAGAAAAGTTTTTTGCTGAATAAATGGTTCCAGCGCAGGGTGATGGTATTGTTGCCGAGGTTCATCCCTGCAAATTCATTTTCGAAAATATCCCGGCCCAAATATGCCGAAGCAAATATCCGGTTGTTTTCGTTGATGGTATGGTTCACCTT
>JBKHBQ010000161.1:0-8973 GCA_046542305.1 Bacteroidales bacterium | reverse complement strand
TATTGTCGGGGTGTTCCGGGATGGGTGTTTCCATGTTTTCATTCCAGTAGGCAATTCCGTCCCAGTAAGGAAAAGAGGTAAGGTAACCCGGCTCGTGGCTTTCATCCCTCAGTACACGGTTGACGGCGAACGCCACGTGCACCATGCCGTTGGCATCGATGGCCACCTGGCCGGAATTGTCGGGTAAGCAAAGCGTATCGTCAAAGAAGTCGGTCATAATATCGAAAAAAGGATAGGGATGTTCCCAGATGATGGTTTTTTCCCAGGTATCGCCATTGTCTTCCGATTCAAGGATAAACAGGTCGTACCAACTGCTTGCACAGAACAGCACCAGTTTATCGCCGCGCGATGCTAGCACGTATTCATCGGCGGTGATTCCGAAGTAATAGTCGGGGCCGATTTCGTCGATGACCATGTCCTGAATTTCCCAGGTATGGCCGCCGTCGGACGACCGCGAGTATAGGAGCGCGTTGGTTTGCCCCTCATAGGGATTGTAGGAATTGTAGAACAGGTGAGTGTACTGGTTGTTTTCGCCCGAAGCTGCTATTCGCGGCCAAACGGGGTCACAGGTTCCTCCGGGACCTTCGTATGGCGGCAGCTCTTCCCAGGCGCCCTGTCCTTTGGTGGTACGGCGGTTGATTTTCAGGTTGGTGGACGTGTGGGAGACCACGATTTCACCATTTTCGCCCCAGGGAGCGATGTTGGGCCATCCACTGCGCTCCGATTCTATTCTTGCCGTGGGCATGGGACCCCATTCGGCGCCGTTAAAGTAATTATAGCCTGTGCCGCGATCGGGGAAGCCGGTTAGCGAAGGCTGTTCCACACCACGCGTGCAAACGGCGGCCATGGTGCCGTCGTCCCAGCGCCAGAAACGATTCGACAGGCAGGCATTCGACTGAAGGTCGTAAATCGTTTCGATGATTGTGGTCTCATCTCCGAGCATGCCGGCACTTTTAAAATTTGTACCCGGTGTAAACTGTACGGGATCAGCCGATTTTACAGGATCCGCCATCCGTTGAACCTTCCGGAGTATGGAAACCTTTTTAAGATCATCGGACATGCGGGGACGCTGCTGCGAAAAAGCCACGACCGCAATACCGAGAAGAAGCATAAGTACTACAAGTTTTTTCATGATAAAAATTTTAATTGATACTAAAGCGGTTCAAAAGTCAGGCACCTAAGCATGGTTTCCAAATAAAGTATACCTATCCATCAGCATTGCAGACACAGACGGCAAAACCGGCGGCAAAACCTGTTGGTCGCCGGTTCATGAGATTTGATCGACAAATTCAGGCATTTTATCCAAAAGAACCGGCCCACAGGGTGACGGGGAGTTTTTTCGATTACATTTGCCATGCAATCATGCAGTGATGAATATTTTAACAAAGCAATATCCGACGCATATCCGGGTTTTTCACCACATCCTTTTCTGGATGGTGCTGCTGCTCTTCAACGTTTCACGTTTTCAGAAAACATTTGTAGGATACACGTTTGAAACCTTTTACACCAACCTGCTTTCAGAAATATTTGAACTTCCTGTGCTGATCCTGGCATCGTATTTTACGGGGTACTACCTGTTGCAGCATCATTTTATCCAAAAAAAATATCTTTCGTTTTTTCTATGGCTGATCACATCAGCGATATTTTTTGCCCTGTTGCTCAGGTCGCTGATCTATTTTGCAGAACTGCCGCTGTTTTATCCTGATTACCTTTCGCAATACCCCAATTTCTTCCACTTCAATATTTTCCAGCACATTTTTTACATCTACACCACTGTGGGGATCTTTTTTACCATCAGGCTGGTAAAACATCTTTTACGGATTCAGCAAAGCAAATCACACCTGGAACGCCAGAATATGAAAAGCGAGCTGGCGCTGCTGCGCACGCAGGTCAATCCGCATTTTTTGTTCAACACCCTCAACAACATCAACACGCTTGTAAAAAAAGATCCCGACAAGGCCAATCAATCGATCATCAAACTCTCGGGCATCATGCGTTATATGCTGTTTGAGGCACAGCAGGACAGGGTGCTGCTCGAAAACGAACTGGAACACCTCGAAAGCTACATCGACCTGCAACGCATCAGACTCGAAAACGAGGACTATATCGATTTTAAGGTGGAAGGCAACCCGGCGGGCATCGAAATTCCGCCCATGCTGTTTATTCCGTTCGTAGAAAACATGTTCAAGCACGGAAGCAAATCACAACAGCCGCCGGCATTTTATATTTATATGAAAATCACCGGCAAGGCGATCATTTTCAAATCGGAAAACCCGGTAAAGACGCGCACCCAGCATCCTGAAAATGATCATGGCATCGGCATTCAGAATGTGAAGCGGCGACTGGAAATGCTGTATCCCGACCGGCATCTGCTGGAAATTCACTGTGAAAATGCTATTTTTAAGGTCTATTTAAGAATAAACATCCATGCTCATTGATTGCATTGCCATAGACGACGAACCGCTGGCCCTGGAACAAATGGAGGAATTCATCGAAAAGGTGCCCTTTCTCAGGCTGGCCGGATTGTTCAACAACGGCCTGAAGGCCCTCGATTTTTTAAAGGAGAAGCACGTGGATCTGATGTTCCTCGACATTCAGATGGACGACCTGACCGGCATCCAGTTGCTGGAAACCATCAAGCGAAAGCCAAAGGTAATCCTTACCACCGCCTACGATCAATACGCGCTGAAAGGCTATGAACTGGAAGTTGCGGATTACCTGCTCAAACCCATTTCGTTCGACAGGTTTCTGAAAGCCGTGAACAAGGTTTTTGATGAACTGACGCAAAAAGCGCCTGAAAACGCACACCTTGCAACAGCTATGCACCAGGTTGCGGATTTTATGTTCGTACGCGCCGATTATAAAATGATGAAGGTAAATTTTGCCGACATCCTCTATATCGAAGGGCTGAAGGATTACCTGAAAATCGTCTTGCCGCAACGGAACATCATCACCCACATGAGCTTTAAGAAAATTGAGGAGTTGCTGCCTCGTGAGCAGTTTTTCAGGATTCACAAATCATATATTGTGCCTATTTCCAAGGTAACTTCCATCGGGAAGAACAGCCTTGAAGTTAGCGAAACGCAGATACCCGTGGGCGAATATTACAAAAAGGAATTTTTTGATTTTCTGGGTGAAAAGGGATTGATATAAAAAATCCCGGCAAACTCACGTCCACCGGGATCAAGATCTGCAACCGGAAAGTTGCCGTACTTTAAAATTTCCCGAATTTCAGGCTGATGCCGCCTGAAAATCCATTGAGCATGTCTTTGCTTTCCTTTACACCATTGGGACTTTCAAGCGACAGACCTGCCGTATAGCGATAATACCCGCCAATTGCCAGCCGCATGAATTTAAGCAGGTTGAGGTTGATCTCCACTCCGGGCTCCAGCACGAAAAAGGCTGAGGCGTCCCAGGTATCCCAGCGGTACTCCTCATACGTGCCGTCGAAATCATGCCTTTCGGTGTAGGCCACACCACCGGCACCGATAGTTACCGGAAACGACACATGCACAGGCGACATGGGCGCAAGAATAGGCTCGATGAGCAAGCCGCCGTATCCGCCGCTGAGGTAAAAGTCAGAATCCAGGCTATTGAATTCCGGGTAGGATTCAACGGTGGCAATGCCTTTACCGGCAAAACCGAGGGCAATGTTGTGGTTGATGATCCAGGCACCGCGGGCTCCGAACAAAAGCGCGTCCTTGCTGTCGATCTGCGAATACTCGAGGGTGATGGCTCCGTAGGCGCCATGCTCTACATTGTCGTTGTGCCCGAAAATGGTTCTTATTTCACCAGGTTCTTCTTTCTGCTGGGCGGCAGCTATCAACATCATCGCTGCCATGCACATTGTTAAAATTGTTCTTTTCATGACTATTGATTTTCAAATTAATTTCTAAAGCTTTTTTTTTTAAAATGTGTAGCGGATCGATAATCCGAAATTCCAGAAATCTATTCTGAAAAACTGTTCTCCAAAAAACTCTGCATAAGGTTTGTAATCGAAACTAAGAGCCAGCGGAACGGTATAGAAATAATACTCGAATCC
This sequence comes from Bacteroidales bacterium, assembly GCA_046542305.1. Lineage (GTDB taxonomy): Bacteria > Bacteroidota > Bacteroidia > Bacteroidales > 4484-276 > JBKHBQ01. The sequence goes on along the minus strand of JBKHBQ010000161.1, from coordinate 4,931 downwards.
CACGATGCCATCAATGCCGCCGACCACTCTGGTATTCCGGTCTTCCACGAACACGCTGTTGCCGTCCTGCTGCATACAAAACTGGTTTTTGGCCCTGATGTATCCCGCATGTGCACCGAAGCCTCCGAAGAAGTAGAAATTTCTGATGCGGTCGGTTCTGAAGGGCTCGTATTTCAGCCACAGCCCCGTGAGCTGAAATCCGTTGTCGCGGTAGCTGATGATGCCTTCGATGCCGTGTCGGTGGTTTTCTACATATTTAAATGCGAATCCGCTGCCGCCACCTGCACGTAGCCCGATAGAACTTACGCTTTCCTGTGCGAAAGAAATCTGGATCAGTAAGAACAGAACGGTTGTAACTATGAGTCTCATAAAAACCTTATTTTTTAGGTTCAACAATAAATGACAAGATTTTTAAATCAGGGTTGCAATCCGGCTTCATTAATAATTGGTGATGTATACGTGCCCTGAGGTAATTTTAATATCCACCGGCGGGAGGTCGGTTCCATATCCCATCTTTCCTTTGATTTTCTGCACGGTGCCATCTTCGTCCACCGGTTTTTCCTCAATCAAGTCGAATCCGGCCGGAAGCGAGATTTCGGATTTGTCGGCGTGCTCAAGCATCAGTTGCCATGCGGCATCCCGCTCAAAGTTCAGGTCGATGTCGGTGTATTCGGCTTTGATGACAATGGACCGGAAGCCCTGGTTGACAGTACGGAAATTCATGGAACCATAGCTGCTGGTGAGCAGGCTGGAGGCAGTAAAATTATCTATCTGAAGGTCGGAAAAAGAAAGCTCGCCCATGAGGCTGCCCACTTCGTCGATCCGCAGGTCGTCGCGCCGGGAGATCAGTTTCACCTCACTTACCTTTCCCAGCTCATATCTGGAAGATTTACTGTCGAGGTCGAGGTTATCCGACCGGCGGATGTCGAGCTCGGCGTAGGAGGCGATAATCCGGGCATCGGCGGCAGTTCGGATGTTAACACTGCCGAAATCGATTTCCAGCAGCAGTTTGCCTGAAAACTCATTGGCTTTCATGTCGCCGTTGGAAAGGTTGATCTCACAGCGGCCATGCTGATCGCCAATATAAATATTACCGAATTTATTGTCGATTTTCAGCGGGCACGCCCGGGGGATATACACCTTGTAGTCGATCTGTGTTCTGTTGCTGCCGCTGAAGATGGTATTGGCCAGGTCGCTCACTTCATCCCAGAACAAACCTTTATCGGTGCCGAATTTAGTTTCGGCCACCACGTAATAAGCCGTTTTGGTAAAGGAAAAATCGATCAGGTCGAAATTTTTCTGGATTTTGCTCTGCTTGTTGCCCTTCACCACCAGGCTGATTTCGAATTTCACCGAATCCTTCTCCCAGTTTACCACATGCACATTTCCGTATTTGTTGATGACCTGGATTTCGGTGGACGCATGAATGGCAAACGATTTTTTCACTTCCCGGCTGCGCTCGTAGGTTTGTGCATTCACAAGTGACGGCATCAACAGAACTGCTGCAAAGATGAATATTTTATAGTTCCACTTCATTTGCCTCCTCCTTTTTTTGTTTCCTGTCCCTGGCCTGTTGCAATTGGTTGAGTACATTTTCAAGTATATCAAGTTTAACGCGATAATTCTGGATCATGGCTTCGATCACGGCTTGGTTGGCGGCGTTGTCCTTCAGGTCGCGTTTCAGGTCGGCGTATATGCTGTCGAGTTCCACCAGTTCGTAATCGATTTCTTTTTTCAGCCGGATATTTCCTTCGGCAAGGTGGTAGAATTCTTCCCTGCGCGTTTCGATCTGGGCGGAGTAGTATGCTTCAGCCTCTATGAGTACCCTGACGATTTCGGAGGATTCGTCGCTTTGGCTGACAGTGGCAGTTTGCTGCCGGTGAGGATATTGACTCATCCAGTCGTGGAAGAAATAAGATCCCACGAAAATGGCCACCACGGCAGCAGCTTTCCAGAGCACACTGTTCCACCGGACCATGTTAACGACGGGCGGCCGGGTTTTTACGCCGGCGAACAGCGCAGGATCGGGTTCGAACTCGTCGAACTCGTCGCGATGGTCGTGAATAAATTTTTCCAGTTTGTCCCTGCTCATATTTAGTTCTCCTGTAATTGCATATTACTTAAAATTTCTTTTACCCTTAACCTGGCGCGCATGTACTGCGATTTGGAATTCGACTCGGAAATATTCAGGATCTGAGCTATTTCCACATGATCGTATCCTTCCAGCAAATACAACGAAAAAATCATCCGGCTGCCTTTGGGCAGTTGTTCCATGGCCTTTTTGATGTTGGTCACAGTCATCTGTCCGTCATCATGCTCTTTTGCCACCTCGTCCTTATCATCGAAATAATACATGTCGTCAAAGAACTCGAGATCAATCCTGCGGCGGTTGATCTCGTTGATGCATTTGTTGATGACGATCCGCTTGAGCCAAGCGCCAAAGGCCGCTTCATATCGATAGGAATCCAGTCTGGCAAAAGCCTCGGAAAAGGATTCCTGAAGCATATCCTCTGCAGCCTCGCGTGAATTCATCATCCGCATGCACACATTGTACATCGCCCTGGCGTACAGGTTGTACAACTGGTACTGTGCCTTCGCATTCCCCCGCTTACACTTTTCAATGATATCCCTGTGTATCTCTGTGTGCAATGCTTTTCCGGTTTTCTGTTGATCTTTCGACATTAAACGACAAATTCGTGATGGAAGGGTTGCAATTTTTTGCCAAAATTGTGGTTATTTTTTGTAATTTTGATGCGTGTTAATCTTACAGTATCAAGCACATGAATTTCTACAGGATAATATCGGTACTCAGCCTGCGTATTTACCTGAATATTAAAAACAGGGATGCTTATCCTTTTTGCTGATTTGCTGCACCAGGCAATTTTTATCTAAAGCAAAATTTCAACTTTCCTTAATTAAACAAACAACTAAAAATCATGGAATTACCATTTGCAGAATCATATAAAATAAAGATGGTTGAAACCATCAGGAAAAGCACCCGCGAAGAGCGCGAAAGGTGGATCAAAGCTGCGCATTATAACTTGTTCAACCTGAAGAGCAATCAGGTATTTATCGACCTGCTCACCGATTCGGGCACCGGCGCCATGAGCGACAAACAATGGTCGGAGCTGATGCTGGGCGACGAGAGTTATGCCGGCGCATCTTCATACTATAAAATGAAGGCAGCCATCCGGGAGATCACCGGATTTGAATATTTCCTGCCCACGCACCAGGGGCGCGCCGCTGAAAATGTGCTTTTTTCAACATTAATTAAAGAAGGCGACATGGTGCCAGGAAATTCACATTTCGATACCACCAAGGGCCACATCGAATTCAGGAAAGCCACGGCCATCGACTGCACCATCGATGAGGCGTTCAACACCACGCTCGACCATCCCTTCAAGGGAAACCTCGATTTGAACAAGCTGGAGGACGTCCTGAAAAAATATCCGGCCGATCGCATCCCGCTCATCGTGGTTACCGTTACCTGCAACTCATCCGGCGGGCAACCCGTTTCGATCGAAAACATGAAGGCGGTTTATGCACTGGCGCAACGCTATGGAATCAAGGTGTTTTTTGATTCGGCGCGCTTTGCTGAAAATGCTTACTTTATCAAGAAACGGGAGCCGGGATATGCCGACAAATCCATTCGCGAGATCGTGCGGGAAATGTTCAGTTATGCCGACGGCATGACCATGAGCAGCAAGAAGGACGCCATTGTGAATATGGGTGGCTTTATCGGCTTCCGCGATGAAGAGATCTGGAAACGGGCACAAACCTACAACATCATGTTCGAAGGCTTCATCACTTACGGCGGCATGGCCGGGCGGGACATGAACGCGCTGGCACAGGGGCTTTGGGAAGGCACCGAATTCGATTACCTCGACACACGCATCCGGCAGGTGGCCTATCTTGGTCAGCGGCTTAAGGAATTTGGCGTGCCGGTGCAGGAGCCTTTTGGCGGCCACGCCATTTTTGTGGATGCCAAACGGTTTTTGCCACACCTGCCCAAAGAGCAGTTTGCCGCACAAACACTCGCCATCGAAACCTATCTGGAAGGCGGCATCAGGGCCGTGGAGATCGGCGCCATTCTCGCCGACCGCGACCCGGTAACCCGCAAGAACCGCTTCCCGGGGTTGGAACTGATGCGGCTCACCATTCCACGCCGCGTATACACCAACAACCACATGGATTTCGTGGCAACCGCGCTGGGGAATGTATACGAACGCCGCAATAAAATCAGGACCGGTGTGAAGATCGTGAATGAAGCCCCCATCATGCGCCACTTTACCGTGGAGCTGGAACGCGCGGAAGAAATGGTATTAAGCCATTAAGCTGCAGAATAGCCCTCTATCATATTTTTCACTGCCCGGTATGGCTTGCCCTGCCGGGCATTTTAGTCGCAATACGCGAACAAATCGCAGCCGGCGCTGTTATGAATCCGAAATAAATACTTTTCCCACCATGGATCAAACGAAAAAATCCGGCCGCTATCAACGTATATACACACAGTTGCAGGAACTGCTCACCGCCACATCAAACCGGGAGGCGCGCATGGCCACCATTGCTGCTGTGCTGCACAATAAGATGGATTATTTCTTCTGGACCGGCTACTACTGCCTCAACGAAAACGGTGAACTGACCGTGAAAAGCTATCAGGGGCCGGTGGCCTGCCAGGTGCTGGCCAAAAACACCGGCGTTTGCTGGGCCGCCATCAACCGCGGCGAAGCCATCGTGGTGAAGGACGTGCACGAATTTCCCGGCCACATTGCCTGCGACTCCCGTTCCAACTCCGAGATTGTGATACCGCTTAAAAATCCCAACGGCAGCATTTACGGCGTCCTCGATGTGGACAGCAAGGAAAAAGCCGCCTTCGACGAAACCGATGAGCGCTGGCTGGGCAGGATTGTGGAGCTGCTGTAAGCCGGTTT
>JBKHBQ010000160.1:0-8986 GCA_046542305.1 Bacteroidales bacterium | reverse complement strand
CAAAAGACATTAAAACAAAAGGCCGGAGCTTTAACGTCGAAATGGCCGGATCAGCAATGGCTGGCTGATAAAATGACAGAAATTTACACCCACTGCTAAAAACCTGCATGTATATTTTAAATGTAACAAGGGAGACCGTTGGGGATGCCAGATACGGGATCAGGAAAAGCCTGGAGCCAGTTGTTGGGGAATTGAAAAAGCAGGGGCACCGGGTTGAGATTTTCGATCAGCAAAAAGCAAATGATGCGCCTTCAGGTAAGTTCGTGCTGTGGCTGGAAAAAATTTACCTCAGCGTAATATACCTCCGTTTCGGTGAGAATTCTGAATTGGCGCGGCACATTTTCACTGAACGCATGGCCATTGGCCGGAAGGCAGCCGGATATGCTTCCAAAAAAGGAGTAACACACGTGCATTGCCACGATCCATTGCTGGCCTATGCCTATCAATTTTTCTCACGGTTTTACGGCTCCACAAAATGCATTGGGTATAAAGCCACGGCCTTTGGCCGGTTTGTGAAACCCCGGCTTGGCATCAACATCGATGAGAAATCGCTTTCGGTTTTGCAAAAGCTGGAAGCGCAAGCCGAAAGCAAAGCACGCTGGGTATTTCTGACCACCAATAGCGGCATGAAACAAATGCAGCAGGATTTGGGAAAGGAAAAATTTCCGAAGCACTGGCATCTGGTCCCGAATCCGGTAATCGTCGCACAGCCCAACAGGTCCGTGAGCCGCAAAAAACTCGGGATAGCCGATAATGAAAAACTATTAGTTGCCGCCGGGCAACTGATCCCGATGAAAAGATTTGATCTGCTGCTGCAGTCGGTTGCGCTAATCCCCGGGAACATCCGGCCGCGGATCATCATCCTTGGCGATGGCCCTGAAAAGGTTTCACTTTATGAACTCGCCAAAAAATCAGGCATTCATAATTTTGAAATCAGGGTTGCCAACGCGATGGATGAATATTATGCTGCTGCCGACCTTTATGTCAGCACATCCTCCACAGAATCATTCGGCATGGCCAATTGCGAAGCCCTGCTGGCGGGACTTCCGTCGGTTTGCACAAAAGTGGATGCCGTGCCTGAATTGCTGAAAGACGGTGCCATGTTAACCGGCGACGATCCGCAGGAAATTGCAACAGCCATTCAAAAAATATTAACCGACAACTCTATGCGGGAAAACCTGAAAAGAAAAGCCCTTATGGTAACTTCAGGATGGGCAACCCGGGAGCAAATAGCGAATAAAATTGAAGAAATCCTGGATCAATGCAAATGAAAACACCCAATCCGGAAAAACAACTAGATACCGGCTCCGGCCGATTTTTTCTGCGGCCCTACCGGGATGATGATGAGGAAAGCGTCATCAATTTGTGGGAAACAGCATTCAAATCAAAAATGGACAGACGCATCTGGCGCTGGAAATTCCATGATAATCCGTTTGGGCGACAGATGATGCTTTGCCTGACCGAATCCGGAGAACCCGTGGTCCTGTACGCAGGCATCCCGTTTCCGGCCACCTGGAATGGCAAGAATATCACCATGACGCAGCTCGTCGATAACATGTCGCATCCGGATTACCGGCAGGCTGTTTCCGGCAGAAAAGGTTTGTTTGTAAAAACCGGCGCACATTTTTTCGACGTTTATGGCGGAATGCATGCATCGGTTTATCTGTACGGCTTCCCCGGAAAGAGGCACTTTAAACTGGGCAATTACCTGCTGGATTATAAAATGATTGCCGGCGGAGGAAGTTATCTTGAAGCGAATACGCAGCAAATAAAACATAAGCAGGTTTGGCATTTCGGGAACACAGAAGAAATCAAGCAATTCAACCATCAGTTTGATAAGCTGTGGAAAAAAAACCTGGCCGCTTTTCCGTTTGCCGCATGCCGGAACCGCCTTTTTCTGGAATGGCGGTTTACCGGGCATCCGGTCAACGATTACAGGATTTATACGTATTCAAACCGGCTCAATCAGTTGAAATCTTACCTGGTGCTTTCCGTGAAGGGCGGAAAAGCAAATATTGTGGATGTCTTCACCGGGAAAAACGACAGGAGTCCGCTGCGCAGACTTATTCAGTTTTTGATGAGGGAGCTGGAACAAAATGATATCCCACTGGCAGGAACCTGGCTGCCGAAAAATCACTTCATCAAAGACATTTTTCTTGAAAGCGGATTTCAGGAAAAGCCCGAGCCATTGGGAATCACCCCGGCCGGAAAAAGCTTTGACGAATCCCTCGATTTCGGATTTACGGCACAAAACATTTTTTACACCATGGCCGACGGTGATTTATTTTAGTCTTTAAAAATTTGATGAATCTCAGGAATATATTTCAAAAAAAATGGAAAACAAGTTTCCCAAGGGTTGCCATTTACGGGCAGTACAAAACCGGTACTACAGCTTGTTTTCTCAGGATAAAAAATTCGTTGAGGCCGGCGCCGAGGGAACTGTTCGAGCAACCGGTGTATACCCCGCATCCCGACGATCATAAAAAGCCGGTTTTGGCCAAGGTAATTATCCCGCCCGATCCGAACCTGTATGCTTTAAAAGTTCCCGGTGCCAATCCTTACGACAACCTGATGCAAAAAGCGGAAGCAGGCATTGCGTCGTTTAGAAGCTTTGACAAACATATCTTGCTGCTTCGCGATCCGCGCGACAGGATCGTCAGCGGAACCCTCTTCATTCCCCAGGAAAGGCAACAGGTTTATGAAAACGATGAGGTGCTGAACCAGTTGCTGGATATTTTGCACCGGAAGGAACAAAATCCCCGGTCGGTTTCCATGCTGGAGATCCTTTGCACCATCCTGCAGGATTCTCCCGCTTCTGTCTGGCAACGGATAACAAACCTGATTGAAAGGCATCATGCCTTTATTTTTGCTTTTGAACAATCGCTGGGCAAGCATGTAAAATGGAAATATGAGGATATGATTGCCGGAAAGGCGGAGCATGTTGAGGAATATCTGGGTTTTAAGTTTTCAGGTGGGATAAACAGCGAAGAAAAGTACGGGCATGTGAAACGGGCCGGAATGTCAGGTGATTGGCGTCACTGGTTTACGGAAGAAGATGTTGATTTTTTTAAACCGCTGATGGCAACTTATCTCGAAAGGTACAGATACAATCGTTCATGGGATCTTCAACCAAATCCATTCATCAAACCTGAACACGCCTCCGGTTACGTCTTTAGGACGGTGCAAAGGAAAAGAGCACCGGCAATAGGAAACCATGATCTTCCATTTCGAAATTTTTCATCGGATTTTCATGATCAATAACACGGATCAAACCACTACAAAATTCCTGACAAAAACAATTTAAACTAAAGAAACTACAGCTATTTATGATGTTGATCAATACAGGTGATTCAGTTCCTACAATTCCTGAAAAGTCAGTCCCGGCAGGTAACACCCTGGTGTTGGCCCCCCATCCCGACGATGAAGTGTTTGGCTGCGGCGGAGCTATTCTGATGCATTTACAGCAAAACGATGCGGTAAAAGTTCTGATAGTGACGGATGGCGGTTTTCCGGTGAGCAATAGTCAACGAAGACCGGATTATCCTGAAATACGTAAACAGGAATCGCTGGCTGCGGCGGAGATTTTAGGATATGGGCAGCCTGAATTTCTGGATTTTGAAGATGGTTCTTTACAAGCTGATGAAAAATTGATTTCCCGGCTACTGGAAATCATCCGGAAGTTTCAGCCACAAAATATTTACCTTCCCGCCGGTACAGAAATCCATCCCGACCATTTGGCTCTGAACAAAGCCGGGATTGAAGCTGCAACAAGATGTTTCGAAAATATCAACCTGTTTTGTTATGAAATCGGCCAGCCGCTGCGCCCCAATTTTTTCCTTGATATTACACAACTTCAGCCACGACTCGACCGGGCAATGGACTGTTTCGCAAGCCAGTTGGCCGTGCAGGATTATAAAATACACATTTGCTCGTTGCACGCTTATCGCTCATACACGCTGGGAAAAGAAGTAAAGTTTGCCGAAGCCTACCGGCTGATACAAAGCAATGAACTGAAAACCGGTGAAATGCTTTGGCAGGAAAAACAACGGGATGAAGCTGCTCAGCCATCAACTTTAAATACCGGTGAAGACTTTCCACTGATCTCGGTGATCGTGCGTACAATGAACCGCCCCCAACTGCCGGAAGCACTCGAATCCATTGCCGCACAAACGTATCAGAACGTTGAGGTGCTTGTAGTTGATGCACGTGGTGAAAAACCCTTGAATTTGGGTGATCGCTGTGGCAGATTTCCGCTGAGGGTCATTTCGCTATGCAAACCACTCAATCGGCCCGAAGCTGCCAATGCCGGGCTGGATGCTGTGAAGGGGGAGTTCTTCAGCTTTTTGGATGAGGATGACCTTATCCTGCCGCATCACATCATGAACCTGTATCATATCCTGAAAAACAGTACAGCTCCTGCAGCTTACAACATCACCGAAAAAATTGATGCTTCGAAAACCGTGATTGATTTTAAGCTGGCATTTAACCATCTGAAATTGTATTGGTGCAATTACATTCCTAATATGGCTGTATTGTACCGTAGCAAAGTCATTTCAAAAGGAGCTGAATTTGATGCCGGACTTGAGATATACGAAGACTGGGATTTCGTATTACAGGTAGCAGAGATGGGAAAGTTTGTTTTTCTTCCTGAAAAAGGTGGCATTTACAGGGACAACAATGCTTCAGGTGTGCAAAACAACCGGGAATTGATCAACATTTACCGGAAAAAAATATACCAGAAATGGATTCCGGCCCTGGACCGGTCGCAGCTAACAGAATTGCTCATGGAGTTCGATTATTTCGAAATCGGTGACTTGAACCATCATGCCCAAATCAAAAGACGCTGCAGTAAACTGGTGGAGGAAAACGATATCCTAAAAGCCGGTTTAAAAAAACATCAAAGTGAATTATCACTCACAAGAGAAAGAAACAAACGGCTCAGCCATCAGCTTCAAGTGGTGTCGGAGCAGTATCGTCAGAAAAAAACCGAACTTCAGATACATAGATCATGGCAAAACTCATTCATTCGAAAAACAGAAAACAGTAAATCACCCAAAATTGGAAGATTTTTTTTCGGATTGATACGTTTTTTAAACCTGTTCGCCACACATCATGATGGGCCAAAATCTGGTTTCACAGGCGATCACATTCTGATAAAAGAGAGCGGCCTGTTCAATGAATTGTATTATCTGCAACATAATCCCGATACAAAAGCCAAAGGGGTCAATCCCCTGGATCATTATCTGATTTACGGAGGTTTTGAGGGCCGGAATCCATCACCGCAGTTCGATTCCGCATTTTATCTCAATGAAAATCCCGATGTGAGCGCCTCGGGAATAAATCCGCTGGTGCATTACCTGAAGTACGGAAAAAAGGAAGGCCGGTTACCTATCCAAACGTTAGGGCTCGCAGTATAATCGGGGGAAAAACGCTATTTAAAAAAAGTGCGTTTACCTGTCTCCAAAGGATTGAATGTATAAAACCGCCCGTAATCAACCAGATGCTGAAAACTCTCGTACCTGAGCGGATTTCTACGGAAATAATCAAGCCAGGACGAACGGAAGCTTGTTTGGTAATCTTCATGGCTCACAAACTCGTGTTCAGGATCTGATATCTGGTTATCCAGTGAGAAAAGCCGTCCTTTTTTGAACGTTTGTTTTTTAAAATGAATGATGGAAATATGATCGCACACACCGATTTTCCATTTATGTGCGCGGCACACATCGTGGCATATCAGTTCCTGCCCCCAGCCAAAGTTGAGGGCTTCATCGAACTGACCGACGGCTTCGATAAGCTTGCGGTGGAAAAGCGGCGCCTGATTGTCGATCCATTTCACAACGCGCGTTCCTTTGCCGCCCCAGTTTTGCATCTGTGGCCAGGGTGCGGCTTTTCCGGCGATGCATGGTGACACAATCGCAAAGTTTTTTCTAAACAGCTCATGTCGCAGGCTTTTTACAAAAATCTTCCCGTTAACTTCGAGATCATTGTTCAAAAACAATAGCGAATCATATTTACTGTTTTGATGCACCATTTCGAAAGCCTTGTTCAATGCACCTCCCCAGAAAAAATTCTGATCGTACCGGATGGTAGTGTATTTAGAAACATACGCTTCCTGCGAACCGTTGTCAATCACTTCAAGGTCGTAATCATCCGACCTGTAACGATTAAGTTCCTCAAAAAGCGGATCGGTAAATTCCGGAAGATTATGATTCAGTATAATTGCCAGTGTTTTGCCCATGAACGTCATTTTTGTTCAGGCTAAAATAATATCAATTTTCAAATGGGTGCGCTGCTAAAAAATATATTCAAATCAGAAAGCGACAAACAAATTAATATCCTGGTGAGGACTTCCAACCGGCCGAACTATTTCCGCACCTGTTACAAAAGCATTTTCATGCAGAACTATCGAAACGTCAACGTGCTTGTTTCATATGATAATGCAGAAACCTTGAATTACCTGAAGCATTACAGGAACATAAAAGTGGTACATGTTTCGTCCTCCGACAATGATAGCCTTCCGGATCCCGATATTTCGCGTGGCAAAAAACCCTCAGAATTTCCATACAACCTATACGTGAACCAGCTGATGGAACATGTAAAAGATGGCTACGTTTTAGTGTTGGACGATGATGATATGTTTATGAAGCCATCTAGCCTGCAAGTCATTGCCAATCATATTTCGGGAAAAGACAACCTGGTTTTCTGGCGCGTACAGTTTCCTGAAGGCAGAGTGATACCCGAAGACGAATATTTCGGCAAACCTCCCGTATTCTGGCATTTCAGCGGGATTGGTTTCGCTTTTCACAGCAAATACATTGCGCATGCACAATGGGATGGCTGGAAAGGTGCTGATTTTGCAGTCGCAAGCAGATTGTATGGGATAATTCCAAATAAGATCTATATCGATCAGGTATTGACTGGCCTGCAACGGCAAACCGGATGGGGAGGATTCGGTGCACGGGGCGATAAATTGACAACCGAATGAATACAATTGAAATCATCACCGTACACTACAAGACGCCGAAAACCCTGCTAAACATGCTGAAATCGTTGGAGCAGCACGAAAACAACCGTTATCCCATCCGCATCATCGACGGATCGGGATGCAAATACGAGGAAGTGGAACAGTACGTTACTGACCATGAAAATATCCGAATCGAATATTTCGGCTACAACATCCATCACGGGCCCGGCCTGAACTATGGCATTTCCTCCTCAACCTGCAAATTTGTGCTTTGTGTAGATTCAGATATGGTTGTATTAAAACCTGTTATCGGAAGGATGCTTCGTATGATCGGAAATAATTATGCTGTTGGAAAGATGGTTGAACTCAATGAATCTATCGTGCTGGAAACGAGGAAGGGAACGGTAGAAAAAAACAGCTATTTGCATCCGGGATTTATGCTGATCAACAGGCTCCGCTATCCGCAGTTTTATCCTTTCATAAAGCATGGTGCGCCGTGTATATTAACCATGGCCGATATTCACTTACAGAAACTGGGGCATTTGCTGATAGATTTTCCGGATTTCAAGGCATTCATTAAAAAAGAAAACGGAGGGACCAGACAGAAATTTGGCTCCTGCCTGCTGGGTATACCGCACCGCTCGATAGAAATTTCACCCGTATTGAACGGATGAACCCTCCATATTTTTCGATCATCACTCCAACTGTCGATCGTACAGATCTGCTCATGCGCGCGATCAAAAGTGTGTTGATGCAGTCGTTCACAGATTTCGAGCATATTATAGTTGATGATGGCAACCACCCCGAAACGGAAGCCGTAGTTGGTTCGTTTAATGATTCCAGGGTATATTACATAAAAAACAGAAATGTGCGTGGTGCGGCGGCTGCCTTCAACACCGGAATACGGGCTGCCCGCGGTCGGCTGATTTCGTTTTTGGGTGATGACGACGAGTTTCTTCAAGGCATGCTTCAAAAGACCTACAACCTGCACCAGAAATGGGCAGACCATATCCGGTTTTCATTTACCGGCATTCTGCGGGTCAGGCAAACAAAAGCCGGCGAGCAGGTTATCCTGAAGCATATCTGGCCCGAAAAATTTGAAGACCGGGAGCAGGGACTGGCGGTTGCTTCGGGAATTGGAAACGGGTTTGGGGTGTTTGTCAGGCGAACGTGTTTTGAACAAATAGGATTTTACGATGAAAAGCTAAAATACGCTTCCGATACCGAATTTATGATCCGGCTGGCAAAAAACTTCGAATTCAGAACGGTGCCTGAGGTTCTGGTGAAAATCAATATGCACAGCGACCAACAGCTTACCGATAAAAAGTACGGGCCGGTGAATTGGAAAGGATATTACAACACCATACACAAACATGCCGATTTTATATTCGCACACAAAAAGGTAATGCACGCACATGCCAAAGCATTTACAGGCATCAGCTTTAAAATCAAAAAGAAACGATCCGGGCGAATGATGTACCTGAAACTCATCAGGCATTACCCATTCAACTGGGTTTTCTATGCCGATATGCTTTGCTATGAAATGTGCGGAAAACATTATAAGCAGTGGCGAAATGAACGTCGAAAGCGAAAACTAAAACGTAAGGGATGAAATTGGTCTTAACGCTTCTGGTGCGCGATGAAGAAGATATCATTCGCGAAAACATCCTGTTCCATTTACGTCATGGGGTGGATTTTGTTATTGCCACCGATAACAATTCTGTAGATTCCACCCCGGATATTCTTAAAGAATTTGAGAAACAGGGTGTGCTGGATTATATTTTTGAACCCGCCGACGATTATTCGCAGTGGAAATGGGTAACACGAATGGCCAGGCTGGCACAAACGAAATATCAGGCCGATTGGGTGATCAATGCCGATGCCGATGAATTCTGGTTACCAACCAAAGAAAACCTGAAGGATGTGTTCGATAAAATTCCGGCAGATGTTTCGGTGGTGGCAGTTGATCGTAAAAACTTTGTTACTGTAAATCGCAGGCACAGGCATTTTTACGAGGACATG